>NZ_JAHRXJ010000004.1:300000-483639 GCF_019104765.1 Synechococcus sp. HK05
CAGTGAGCCGCGCCCTCCCGCCAGCGACCTCTATGTGATGGAAATCGACTGCGGTCAGACCCTGTTCCGCGACACCTCCATCAATGGCATTCCCCAGTGGGGGAGCAGCTGGCAGGCCGCCACCGGCGACGATCTGATCAGCTCCACCATCAGCGAAGCCTGTGCCGCCGGGGAGAGCCTGCTGGCAGGCTTCTGAGGCGTGACCAACCGCCCGTGACGGCAGCCCCCTCTTCGCAGCGTCCCCTCGGCGTGGCCCTGGTGGGCCTTGGCTTCGGCGAAAAGGTGCACCTGCCAGCCCTGAGGGATTGCCCCCTCACCGAACCGGTGGCCCTCTGGCACCACCGGCCTGAGCGGCTCGAACAGGCCTGTGCCGCCACGGGGTTAGCGGGTTTCACCAGCTTCGACGCACTACTGGCGGATGCCCGCGTGGATGCGCTGGTGATCGCCACCCCGCCCGAGCCCCGTTTCGCCCTCGCCCAGGCCGCGATCGCCGCCGGTAAGCACCTGCTGCTGGAGAAACCGGTGGCCCTGGAGGCCCCCCAGATTGAAGAGCTGCAACGCCAGGCCCTCAGCGCTGGGGTGAGCGTGGGGGTGGATTTCGAATACCGCGCCGTGCCGGCCTTCATGCAACTGGCGGCCCTGCTGCAGCAAGGCGTGATCGGCACCCCCTGGCTGGTGAAGCTGGATTGGCTGATGGGCAGCCGCGCCGACGCCAGCCGTCCCTGGAATTGGTACTCGCAGCGCGCGGCCGGCGGCGGGGTGCTGGGCTCCCTCGGCACCCACGCCTTCGACACCCTGCATTGGCTGATCGGTCCAGCCCGGCAGGTGAGCTGCCTGCGCAGCATGGCCATTCCCCATCGCCCCCTGGCCGATGGCAGCGGCCGACTGGCGGCGGTGGATGCCGAAGACATCGCCCTGCTGCAGCTGGAGCTCGAAACCGCCCAAGGCCAGAGCCTGCCGGCCCAGGTGAGCCTGGCGTCGGTGACCCGACCCGGGCGGGGCTACTGGATTGAGGTGTACGGCAGCGAAGGCAGCCTGGTGCTCGGCTCCGGCAACCAGAGCGACTACGTGCACGGCTTCCAGCTCTGGCGCTCCAGCCCCGACGGAACGCGCGAGGAGATCAGCCCCGATCCGCAGCTGGCCTTCAGCCACACCTGGCCCGATGGCCGGGTGGCCCCGGTGCGGCGCCTGATCCAGTGGTGGGCTGAAGCAGCCCTCGAGCAACGGCCCATGCGCCCGGGGTTGAGCGAGGCGGTGCACAGCCAGCTGATCTGCGACCGAGCCCTGCAAGCCGCCGACAGCGGCATCCGCCAGCCGATTTAACCGAAAAAGGCGCCAGTTAGGATCGCCCGCATTCACTCTCCCGGTGTCCCCATGGCGCTCGTCCCGCTTCGGCTGCTGCTCGACCACGCCGCTGAAAACGGCTACGGCATCCCTGCTTTCAACGTGAACAACCTGGAGCAGGTGCAGTCGATCATGGAGGCGGCCTACGAGACCGACTCCCCGGTGATCCTGCAGGCCTCCCGCGGCGCCCGTCAGTACGCCGGTGAGAACTTCCTGCGCCACCTGATCCTGGCTGCCGTGGAAACCTATCCCGACATCCCGGTTGTGATGCACCAGGACCACGGCAATAGCCCCGCCACCTGCTTCGGTGCCGCCGCCAACGGCTTCACCTCGGTGATGATGGACGGCTCGCTGATGGCCGACGCCAAGACCCCCGCCAGCTACGAGTACAACGTGGCTGTAACCAAGGAAGTGGTGGATGTGGCCCACGCCATCGGCGTGAGCGTGGAAGGTGAGCTGGGCTGCCTGGGCTCCCTGGAAACCGGCATGGGCGAGGCCGAGGACGGCCACGGTTTCGAAGGCAAGCTCGACCACAGCCAGCTGCTCACCGATCCCGCTGAGGCTGCCGACTTCGTGGCCAAGACCAAGGTGGATGCCCTGGCCATTGCCATCGGCACCAGCCACGGCGCTTACAAGTTCACCCGCAAGCCCACCGGCGAAGTGCTGGCCATCAGCCGCATCGCTGAAATCCACAAGGCCATCCCCAACACCCACCTGGTGATGCACGGCTCCTCCTCGGTGCCCCAGGAGTGGCTCGACATGATCAACAAGTTCGGTGGTGCCATCCCCGAGACCTACGGCGTGCCCGTGGAAGAAATCCAGGAAGGCATCCGCAACGGCGTGCGCAAGGTGAACATCGACACCGACAACCGCCTCGCCTTCACCGCCGCTGTGCGTGAAGCTGCCGCTAAGGATCCCGCCAACTTCGATCCCCGCCACTTCAACAAGCCCGCCCGGGCCTACATGAAGCAGGTGTGCCTCGATCGTTACCAGCAGTTCTGGTGTGCCGGCAACGCCAGCAAGATCAAGCAGCGCGACATCAACTACTACGCCGGTCTGTACGCCAAGGGCGAACTCGACCCCAAGACCGCTGTCGCCGCCTGATCAGCGCCAAGCACGGATTGCAAGGGGCCTAACGGCCCCTTTTTTTGTGCCCACTTAAGGCAGCGGTAAGGCGGAGGCTGGATCCGGCAAGGTGAGGGCCTGAGGCCGTGGTTGCACCGCCACAAGCTGCTCTAGTGCCTCATCGAGGTTGCGCTCCATCACGAAGCGCCGGCCATCGGTCACCACCACCCGCACCAGCGTGGGCAGACCGTTGTTATTGCTCTGCAGGTAGATGGGCTCCACATAGAGCAGCCCTTTGCCCACCGGCAGCACCAGCAAATTGCCCCGGATCAGGGTGGACCCACCACGGTTCCACAGGCCGAACTGATAGCTGATCGCCGGGTCCTGCTCAATCAGGGCAGACACCTGCTGGGGCCCGAGCAGTAGCCGCTGCTGCGGGAAGCGGGCGAGCAACAGCTCGCCGTAATTGGGGGTGTCGTTGCGGGCCGCCAGCCACCCCACCATGTTGGCGCGGCGCAGCGGCGTGAACGGCAACAACAGCACGAACTCCGGGCGCGCCTCCCCCGGAAGCTGCATCGTCACGTGATACGGCCGCACAGGCGCGTTGCTGTCGCCGTAGATCTCCTGAGGGATCGCCCACACGTCGTCACCGTTGTAGAAGGTGCGCACGTCGGTGACGTGGTACCGGAGTAACCGCTCGGCCTGCACCTGGAACTGGCTCTGGGGCACCTGAATGTGGGCCAGCAACTCCGGCGGCATCGCCGAGAGCGGTTTGAACAGATCCGGGAAGGCCCGCTTCCAGGTGCGCAGCACCGGGTCGGTGGGATCGCTCACATAGAGCCACACATGGCCGTTGTAGGCATCCACCACCGCCTTCACCGGATTGCGGAAATAGCGGATGCCGCTGGGGTTGGGATCGGAATAGGGATAGCTGCGGCTCACGGTGAAACCATCCAGCAGCCAGTACTGGTGATGGTCGTTCTTGAAGCCCGGCACGCCGTTCACCCGGGCGGTCACCAGGTAAGGCTTGCTCTCGAACCGCAGGAAGGGGGCCAGGGCCGTGAGCCGCTCATTCACCTGGCGGCGCATCAGCAGGCGCGAATCCGGTGTGAGCGAACCGGTGAACAGCAGCCGCGGCTCCCAGAGGTAGAGCGCCGCCATCACCCGATCCAGCGGCCCATGGATCGGCACGCCCGCTAGCCCGTCGTAATGGGAGTAAACGTTGAGATCGCCCTCTGGGTAATCAAACTCGCGCACCTCGGTGGGAGCGATGGCGTAGGGGGCGCGATCGGAGGCGAAATAGAGCTTGGGGCGACCCACCGGCAGGGCGCGCTGGGCCTGCGCATCACTGATACCCAATTGCGGTATGCCCTGCACCTTGCCGCTGCGCCCCAGATCCTTCACGAAATAGAGCGGCAACCCATCGGGGGCGGAGGCATTCACCGTGGACACGGTGAAGCCATAGCCATGGGTAAACACCAGATGGCGGTTCAGCCAGGTGCGCGAGTTCTTGGCCAGGGCAGAGCTATCGAGCTCGCGGGCGGCGATCAGCACCTGCTGCTTGCCCTGGCGCTCCGGATCGGCGTTGAGCGGGTAGCGATCGACCGCTGCCGAGGGGAAGCGGTAGTAGAGGCGAAGCTGCTGCAGCTGCCGGTTCGCCTCCAGCAGAGGTCCGCTGTCCCAGAGGCGCACATTGGCGAGGGTGCCGGGCGCCGCCTTCAGATCCGCCTGGGTGAGCGCTTGGCGCGGAGCCAGATCCACCTCACGCACGGCCTCCAGGCCAAAGGCACGGCGGGTAGCGGCAATGGTGCGCTTGAGATACGGAGTTTCCAGCACCAGCTCCCGCGGCTGCACCCAGATGCGCTGCACCACCGGCGCCACAACCCACTCCGCAAACGGCACCAGAGCGGTGGTGGAGAGCAGCGGCAGCAGCACACCGCGGCGCAGCCAGCGGCGCGGAATCGGCACCAGCAAACCGATCCCGGTGAGCAGCAACAGCAATGCCAAGAGCAGGCGCAGCGGCAGCCGTACATGCAGATCCACGAAGCCGGCACCGGCGGCCACACCGCTGCCGTGCAGCATCAGATCAAAGGGAGCCAGGGCATTGCTGAGGGCCGCCATCAGCGCCAGCACCGCCAACTGGGGTTGCAGCACCCGCTGCTGTTCGCGGCTGAGGCCTGGGAAACGCAACTCCGAAAGGCTGTTGCCCTCGCTGAACGTGAGCCAGAGGCAGCCGGCCAGTCCCACCAGGCCCTGCACCAGCACCACGCTCACCAGCAGATGCAGCGCCGGCAGCCGCAGCACCGTGAAGCTCAGATCAAAGCCGGTGAGGGGATCCGATTCACCAAATGGAACGGCCAACAGGGCGGGCAGCCAGAGGCTCCAGCCACGGGCCACGGCCGTGGCCGAACCCGCCAGGGCGGCCGCCAGCGCCACCCGCAGGCTTGTGTAGGGCCAGATCAGCAACAGCGGCAGCAAGGCCGCCGCCAACCCCAGGAACAACCAGGGGGGCAGATCCGCCAGCACTGGAATCCAGGTGATCACATCACCGCTGAAGGGAGCGGCGATCAGATCGCTCGCCTGAACCATCAGATAGGTGAGCCCGCCAGCCAGCAGCAGCAACAGCAGGGCGAACAGGCTCACCAGCAGCGGCGGCCCGAGCGGCACCAGGGGGTCGGCGGGCAGGGGTTTGCGGGCGGCCTGCTGGCGCAGCCGCCAGCAGCGCTGCAGCTGCTGCAACTGCAGCGGCACGCCAAGCCCGAACACCAGCGCGAAGGCGAGCAGTTGGAGCAGCCAACGGCGCATCACCACCGACTGGCTCTGGAACTGCGCAAACCACTGGGCTTCGATCACCAGCCGCGGCAGCAGCACCACCAACCCCAGCGCAATCGCCAGCCAGCCCAGCCAGCGCAGACCCCGTTTGAGGGCGTTAACGGAAAGCCGCAAGGAGGGAACCGTGCACAGGCCGAGGCTAGGCAGCCGCACCGATGGGTCAAGGCGCAAGGCGCCGCCCAGACAAGCCGGTGCGATACCCGACTACGCAGATCGGGTTTTATTCGGAGCGGCGAACAGCGCTGCTAGCTTCCATGCACCTCAACGGTGAGATCGTGACGGCGACCCTTTCCCTCTCCACCCTCGGCCCCACCTTCACCGGGCTGAAGTGCAAGGAATGCGGCCAGCCCTACGAAGCTGGTGCCCGCCACGTCTGTGAAGACGTGTGCTTCGGGCCGCTGGAAGTGGTCTACGACTACGAAGCGATCAAGAGCCGCGTCAGCCGCGCCACGATCGAAGCCGGCCCCGCTTCGATCTGGCGCTACCGCGAGTTTCTGCCCATCGAGGGCGACCCGATCGATGTGGGCACCGGCTTCACACCGCTGCTCAAGGCCAACAACCTGGCCAAGCGCCTGGGCCTCAAGAGCCTTTACATCAAGAACGACGGCGTGAACATGCCGACGCTCTCCTTCAAGGACCGCGTGGTGAGCGTGGCCCTCACCCGTGCCCGCGAGCTTGGCTTCAAAACGGTGAGCTGCGCCTCCACCGGCAACCTAGCCAACTCCACCGCCGCCATCGCCGCCCACGCCGGCCTTGATTGCTGCGTGTTCATCCCCAGCGATCTGGAGCTGGGCAAGGTGCTCGGCACCCTCATCTACAACCCCACCTTGATGGCGGTGAAGGGCAACTACGACCAGGTGAACCGCCTGTGCTCGGAGGTGGCCAACACCTACGGCTGGGGCTTCGTGAACATCAACCTGCGCCCCTACTACTCCGAAGGCTCCAAGACCCTCGGCTACGAGGTGATCGAACAGCTGGGCTGGGAACTGCCCGACCACATCGTGGCGCCCCTGGCCTCCGGCTCCCTGTTCACCAAGATCCGCAAGGGCTTTGATGAATTCATCAAGTGCGGCCTGGTGGAGGAGAAGGCCGTGCGCTTCAGCGGCGCCCAGGCTGAGGGCTGCAACCCCATCGCCACCGCCTTCCGCGAAGGCCGCGACTTCATCACCCCGGTGAAGCCCAATACCATCGCCAAGTCGATCGCGATCGGCAACCCGGCCGATGGCCCCTACGCCATCGACATTGCCAATCGCACCGGCGGCAGCATCGCCGATGTGACCGATGCCGAAATCATCGACGGCATCAAGCTCCTGGCCGAAACCGAGGGCGTGTTCACCGAAACCGCTGGTGGCACCACGATCGCGGTGCTCAAGAAGCTGGTGGAGCAGGGCAAGATCAACCCAGAAGAGCGCACGGTGGCCTACATCACCGGCAATGGTCTGAAGACCACCGAAGCGGTGGTCGACCACATCGGCCAGCCCTACACGATCGAAGCCCAGCTCGACAGCTTCAACGCCGCCTGGCAGCAAGCCCAAGCCGATCACGGCCAGGCCTGATCCTTAACCCAACCCAATCCCCGTTCCCGACAATTCACCCGCGATGGCCGTTCAGGTTCTGATCCCCACCCCGCTTCAGAAGTTCACCAACGACGAGGCCAGCGTTGAGCTGGAGGCCACCAGCGTCGACGCCCTAGTGGACGCGCTCGACAGTCGCTATCCCGGCCTGAAAGGCCGCCTCTGCGATGAGGGCGGCAAGCTGCGCCGCTTCCTCAACGTGTACGTGAACAGCGAAGACATTCGCTTCCTCGACAACCAAGCCACCGCCCTCAAGGACGGTGATGAAGTGAGCATCGTTCCTGCTGTCGCCGGCGGCTGAGCCCCGTCGTATCGATTCATGCAGTGCCTGAGGCAGGCGTCTGCATGAATGACCACTTGCCAGGGCAACATCAATCAGAGGCCTGAAGCGATGACTCAGACTCCAGATACCCGTATGGCCAACCCGTACTCCGACACGGCTGCTCCCTCGGACACTGTTGTTCCATGGGACCCCTCTGGTCCCGCAGAAACACACGCGGAGAAGGCGCTGCTGTTTGATTACCGGCAAGCGGCCAACCCGGTGCGACCCGGGCTGACCGAGCCGATTCCTTACCGCTGTTGGGGGCCTGAGCTCCACAGCAGCGGTCCCAGCGGGGTCATCCCCCTCGACCTCAGCGCTGAGCTTGGGGTCGCCGGTCCCGCCACCAGTCCAGGGCTCGCAGCACACTTCATCCGCATCCAGGCGGGTGAAGGGGTGCGTGCCTCCGCCGTGGCCACGAGCTCACTCTTCTATGTGCTCTCCGGCTCGGGCCGTTGCGATAACCGCGATGCGGACAGCAACACGAGCATCCGCTGGGAGACAGGCGATCTGTTCGTCCTCCCCGCAGGCGGCACACCGCTACTGGAAGCTGACCATGACAGCGTTCTCTACTGGGTGCACGACGCTCCCTTGCTGCGCTACCTGGGCGTCGCACCCACCACACCCCGCTTTGCACCGACCCACTACCGGGGGGAGTGGCTCCGCTCGGAGCTGCACAAGCTGGCCGATCAGCCGGGCAGCGAACGGAGCAACCGGCTAGCTCTGCTGCTGGCCAACAAGGATCTTCCCCAAACCCGCACCGTCACCCACGTGCTCTGGGCGATGTTCGGCATCGGACCGGCAGGTGCCCGGCAAGCGCCACACCGTCACCAGTCGGTAGCCCTTGATCTGATCGTCGATTGCCAGCCAGGGGTCTACACCCTGGTCGGCACGGAGCTGAACAGCGATGGCAGCATTCGCAATCCACGCCGGATCGATTGGGAAGCCGGCGGAGCATTCATCACCCCGCCAGGCCACTGGCACGCCCACGTGAACGAGAGCGATCAGCCCGCCTATCTGCTGCCGATCCAAGACGCCGGCCTCCAGACCTATCTGCGCAGCCTCGATATCCGCTTCGCCTGAGCTCAGGCCTGAGCCGGTGTCGCTAGACCTGCGGGGCGCTGCTCGTGGCGCTCCACCAGGGCTGCGAAGGCGTCGCCCTCGATCGTTTCACGCTCGATCAGCAGGTTCACCAGCTCATCCATCAGCTCGCGGCGAGGCTGGAGCAGGGCCACCGCCTGCTCCAGCGACTCACGGGCCAATTGCTGCACCAGGGCATCAATCCGGTTGCCCGTTTCCTGGGAATAGTGGGGCTCAGAGCGCAGCCAATCGCGCCCGAGAAACACCTCCTCACCTGCTCCTTCAAGCGAGACGGGCCCCAGCGACGAAAAGCCATAGCGGGTGACCATCTCACGGCCGATTCGACTGACCATCTCGAGATCGGAGGAAGCCCCCTGGGTGATCTCGCTGGGGCCGAACACCACCAGTTCGGCGGCACGGCCACCCATAGCCACCACCATGCGGGCGTGCAAATAGGCCTTGGAGATCAGTCCGGAGTCGAGCACCTCCTCATCGGGCATGGTGCGGGCAAAGCCGCCAACCCCACCGGCCCGGGGCAGCAACGTCACCTTGTCGAGCCGGTCTGCCGCCGGCAGCAGGGTGGTGATCAGGGCATGACCGATCTCGTGATAAGCGATCAGACGCTTTTTGGCGCTGTCCTGCAGGGGTGCCGCGCTGAGGCCCATAGTGATGCGCTCCAGGGCGTCACCCATCGCCGCATCGTCAATGCAGCTGCGCTCACGCCGGGCCGTGAGGATCGCAGCTTCGTTGAGCAGGTTGGACAGATCCGCGCCGGAGAAGCCGGGCGTGCGGCTGGCCCAATCCGCCAGCGACACCTCGGGATCGAGGGGCCGGCTGCGGGCGTGCACCGCCAGGATCGCCTCGCGGCCGCGGCGATCGGGCAGATCCACGTGGATGCGGCGATCAAAGCGCCCGGGCCGCATCAGGGCTGTATCCAGCACATCGGGGCGGTTGGTGGCCGCCAGCAGGATCACGCCGGAGTTTTCGGCGAAACCATCCATCTCGGTGAGCAACTGGTTGAGGGTCTGCTCGCGTTCGTCGTTGCCGCCACCGATACCGGCGCCGCGCTGGCGGCCCACCGCATCGATTTCATCAATAAACACGATGCAGGGGGCCTTCTCCTTGGCCTGGCGGAACAGATCGCGCACGCGACTGGCCCCCACCCCCACAAACAACTCCACAAACTCCGAGGCCGCCATCGAAAAGAAGGGCACCCCGGCTTCTCCGGCAATCGCCTTGGCCAAGAGAGTTTTGCCGGTGCCCGGCGGCCCCACCAGCAGCACGCCCTTCGGGATCCGCGCCCCCACGGTGGTGAAGCGCTCCGGCTCCTTCAGGAAGGCCACCACCTCCTGCAGCTCTTCCTTGGCTTCCTGGATGCCCGCCACATCTTCAAAGCGCACGGGCACGGCTGCTTCGCTCTGCACCATGCGCGCTTTGCTCCGGCCGAAGCCCATGGCCCGATTGGCCACCTGAGCCGAGCGCCGCAGCAACAGTGCCAGGCCACCGAACAACAACAGCAACAGCAACCCGTTCGAAACCAGGCTGGCCGTGGCCTGGTCTTGCCGCTCATCGCGCACCGTGAGCGGCACCCGCGCATCTTGAGCGGTGCGCAGCAACACCTGATCGTTGCTGAACACCGGCACCGTGACCTGCTTGCCATCGGTGTAGGTGACCTTCACCTGCCGCTGGCCAGGGGAGAGGAGCAATTCTTTCACCGATCCAGCCCTGAGCTGTTGAAGCAGCTGGGTGTAACTGGGCTGCGGAGCTCGCGCCTGGCCCAGATCAACCGGCAGATCAGAAGAAATGCTGCTGCTCACGCCGGTCTGAATCTTGGAATTGAGCTTAGCGATTTGACGAAAGGGAAGGCGGCAATGGAAACTCTTGGTTTGGCTGAAATCAAGCGGGATGGCTGTTCCCAAGAAGAAAACGTCCAAGGGCAAGCGCAACCAGCGCCATGCCACCTGGAAGGGCAAGGCTGCCATTGCCGCCCAAAAGGCTCTGTCGATTGGTAAGGCCGTGCTGAGTGGCCGCGCCCAGGGCTTCGTCTACCCCGTGGCCGAAGACGAAACCGAGCAGGGCTGAGCCCAGCGCGCCAGGGCAGCCTCACCGCTGCCCTCCCACACACTGCGTCTGCGTTGATCGAGCACCCGCACGCTGTTGGCTCGGGCCAGCACGGGTTGCTGATACAGATCAGGCGGTAGCGACTGCAACGTGGCCGTCACCAGACGGTTGAGTTCCGCAGCGGGCATCCAGCCCCCGCCGCGGCGGCGTTGCCGCGCTTCGGCCTGAAGCCGCCAGCGGCGCGGCCAACGCCAACTGCTCGGCCACAACATCACCAGTTGATCGAGCTCCTGCCAGAGCGGCAGGTAGCCCTCCAGTGCCTGATTGCAGCGCTGCCACCACGCCAGCTCGGCAGCACTGAAACGGCCCTGCAACGCCGAGATGGCAATCTCAAGATCCTCGACGGGTCGGCAGGCCAGCATCCAGCCCTCCAGCAGCAGCGCATCGGCCGGCCCGCGCCAGGGCTCCACACGGTCGCCCTGGCCACCGCGCAGGGTTTTCTCGAAGCGGGGCAACTCCAGGATCCGATCGGGGGCAGAGCGCCAGCGGCGCACCCCCTGCCTCAGCGCCTCGGGCTCATGGCTGCCGGGGGGCACGCGGTTCACGCCATAGGGATTGCCAGCCATGGCGGCCAGCCGCTGCGGCCAGGGCAGATAGGCATCGTCGATGGAGGCCACCGCCAACTCCAAACCGGCCGCGGCAAAAAGCTCCTGCAGGCGCCGCGCCAGGGTGCTCTTTCCAGCGCCCACCGGTCCGTTCAAGCCGATGACAGGACGCTGGCCATGGCGGATCTGCAACGCACACCAGCGCAGCACCTGCTCCTCGAGGCTCATGACCCGAGCTTGAACGCTTCCAGCACCACGGCGTACACCACACCCAGCCGGAGGTTGTCGGTCACGATCCAGCCCAGACCGGGCCGCTCTCCCACCAGGCGGGTGCGCAAGCGCACCAGCAGCTCGAGCATCAGAACTAGCGTCAACACCACCACCGGTCGCTGACCCACCCGCTCCAGCCACAGCGCCGTCACGTTCTCGCCCGCATAGAAGCCGAGCAGCAGAGCCAGCACCGCCAGGCTGCGGCGCCGCCAACTGCCCCGAAATCCACCGAGCAGCAGCTCACCCGCACGGCGTTGCACGCCATCCAAGCGGGTGCGCTGGAGCGGAAGCGTCATCAGGCGGCCAGCAGCTGCTGCAGATAGGAGAGCGTGATCCAGCCCTGGGGGCAAGCCGGGCCGCTCAGAACGCTGAGCGGCTGCTCCGGATCGCCAAGATGATCGAGCACCGCCGCTGCCGCCGCAAACGCCTCAGGCGCTTCCGTGGCGCTGGAGCCGCTGCGGGTGACCAGGGTGGTGAGGCCAGCACCGCTGGCTGCCGCCACGCCATTGCCGGAATCCTCGAGGGCAATCACGCCAGCCGCCGGCAGATCGAGCTGGGCGAGGGCCAGGGCATAGGCCGCCGGATCAGGCTTTTTGCGGCGCACATCCTCGCCGCACACCCACAACGCAAAGCAGGTGCTGTGATCCGGCAACAGCCGATCCAAGAGTGCCTGCACCGCTGGGCGGGAGCTCGTGGTCACGATGGCTTGAACCACACCCGCTCGCGCAGCGCTGCGAATCAACCGCTCCACCCCGGGGCGCAGCCGCAATGCGCCCTGCTCCACCAACGCGTTGTAGTGGCGCTGCTTCGCTGCCTGGAGTTGCTCCACCCGCTGCGGATCCGGGGCCAGCCCCTCCACCGCACTGAGAAATGCGGCGATGCGTTCACGGCCGCCACTGATCCGTACCCACTGCTGGTACTGCGGCACATCCCAATGCCAGGGCAGGCCGGCATCGGCAAAGGCACGGTTGAAGGCGCGCCGATGGCCATCCAGCTCGGTTTCAGCCAGGGTGCCGTCCACATCCCAGAGCAACGCCGTCAGCTCCGCTGCCATGGCCGCCACCGCAAGGGTTTGCAGATTACGGAGAGGTGGCGATCCCCCAGCCGACAGCGTGCTTCAGGAGCAGGTGCCCCGCACAATGGTGGTGATCTGATCCCCGTGGCGTTGCTCCCTCAACCCTCCGAGCAGCGCTGGCAGTTGCCGGCACCGGTTCAGATCGATCCCCAGCTGCGCAGCAGTGGCCTGTGCGATCCATTGCTGGCGGTGCTGCAGCGGCGCGGCTACGGCGATCCTGAGGCGATCGCGGCGTTGCTCGAACCGGCGCCAGCGCCGGATCCCCGCCGCCATTTCCCCGACCTGGGCAAGGCTGTGCAGCGCCTGCGCCTGGCCTGCAAACAAGGGGAGCGGCTGGCGATCTGCGGCGACTACGACGCCGATGGGATGACCAGCACAGCGCTGCTGGTGGGCGTGCTGCGCCACCTGGGGGCGCAACCCCAGGCGGAGATTCCCAGCCGACTCGACGATGGCTACGGCCTCAACACCGGGATGGTGGAACGGCTGGCCAGCGAGGGGATTCGCCTGCTGGTCACGGTGGACAACGGTGTGGCCGCCCGCGAAGCGCTGCTGCGAGCCGACGCACTGGAGATGGACGTGGTCGTGACCGACCACCACACCCTGCCGGACGAGCTGCCGCCCCTCCTGGCGCTGCTGCACCCGGCCTGCACCCCTGAGCACTCTCCCTACCGGGGCCTGGCGGGGGTGGGGCTGGCCTACGTGCTGGCCATGGCTCTGGCGCGCAACTGCCGCTCCGAGCCTGGGCTGGCCATGGCCCGCGATCTGTTTTGCATCGGCACGATCGCCGATATGGCGCCCCTGCAGGGCGTGAACCGGCGCTGGTTAATCGATGGCCTGCCAGGGCTCAAACGCAGCGGCTTGGCCGGACTGCAGGCGCTGCAACAGGTGGCTGGCCTCGAGGATGCGCCCGTGGATGCCGGTGCCGTGGGCTTCCAGATCGCGCCGCGCATCAATGCGGTGGGGCGCCTCGGTGATCCTCAGCTGGTGGTGGATCTCCTCACCACCGCCGATGAGGAGGAAGCCCTTGAATTGGCGCGCCAATGCGAGCAGCTCAACCGCCAGCGCCGCGACCTCTGCGATGCCATCGAAGCGGAGGCGCGAGCCCTGGTGGACGCCGATGGCGATCAACGCAGCCCCTTCCTGCTGCTGGCACAAACCCACTGGCACCACGGCGTGATCGGCATCGTGGCGGCCCGGCTGGTGGACGCCTTCGGACTGCCGGTGGCCCTGCTGGCCTCCGAGGGGGATGGCCGCCTGCGGGCCTCCGTGCGAGCACCCCGTGGCTTTGCGGTGGATGCCGCCCTGCAGGCCTGCAGCGATCTGCTGGAGCGCCATGGCGGCCATCCAGCCGCCGGCGGATTCACGGTGCGGGCCGAAGAGATCACCGCCCTGCATGAGCGCCTCAACGCCCTGGCCGAGGCCTGGCTCCAGCAACAGGGTGGCCTGCGGCTGGTGGAACCTGAGGCCTTGGTGCAACTGCAGGACATCACGCCTCAGTTTTGGCAGCAGCTCCAGCGGCTCGAGCCCTTTGGCAGCGGCCATCCGGCACCGCTGTTCTGGTGCAGCCGCTGCCGCATCAGCCAGCAACGCCTGCTGCGAGGCGGCCATCTGCAGCTCACCCTGCGCCAGGGCGATTCCGCTGTGCGCGCCATGGCCTGGCGTTGGGGCGGCGACGAGCAGCAGCTGCCGAAGGAGGTGGATGTGGCATTCCAGCTGCGCCTGAATCGCTGGAATGGCACCGAGCAACTCCAGCTCGACATCGCGGCACTTCGGGCCAGCTCAGGTGATGGCCTGGTGCTGGAGCGCTGCAACCGCCGCTATTGGGTAAGCCGCGATGGCGACGCGCTGGTGATTCGCAATGCAGCGGGCGACGAGCTGCGCGGCTTGCCCGATCCAACGGGAAGCTGTGCCGTCAACAGCGATCACCCCCAAGGCACCCATCCCTATGTGCAGGCCCTGCTCCAGGACGCGGCCATGGCCATGGGATTGGCCTCCTGATCGCCTGATCGCCTGATGGCTTGATCGCTGTTGCAGCAAAAACCCCAGACCCGCCGGGGCCTGGGGTTAGGGGCGGTGCGCCTGAGGAGCATGCGATCAGAGAGCGCCGCGGCGGTAGAAGAGGATGAAGATCACGGCGGGGCCGACGATCGTGATCAGGAACAGGGCCGCAAAGTTGGCGATCAGATGGAAATCGATTCCCATGGGAGAGCGGCTCTGCAGCATGAACGGTCAAGTACCAGCCTACGGTCCCTACGTCTGCCGCAGCGGCGCTCCTGCAAGCTGCTGTGATGGGTTGTCACAGCTTGAGCGATGAGCGAAACGCTGCACTGGCGCTGCATCAGCGGCTGTGGGTCGTGCTGCCGATTGGATCCAGGCGAGCGCAATGAAGCGCTGGAGGCCCTGAGCGCCGAACAGCAGCAGCAGTACCTCGAGATGGTGGGCCCGGATGGCTGGTGCATCCACTACGACACCGGCTCGAGCAGTTGCCGCATCTACGACGATCGGCCCTTCTTCTGCCGGGTGGAGAATCTGGCCTCCCTGTTCGGGGTCGCCGTCGAGGACGCGAACGACTTCGCCATCGCCTGCTGCCGGCAGCAGATCCGCTGCGAACACGGCGGTCGTGGCATGGTGATGAAGCGTTTCGAGCAGGCGATCCGCCAGCCGGCTCCCTGAGATCCGCGCCACCTTCCGCTCAGCCGATGGCCGACCCCAGCGACGCACCCCGTCACGAAACTGCAACCGACGAGAACCCGGCCGCTGATGCCAGTCAGGCCGGCAGTTTCGGGGCCGTGTTTCTCACCACCTTCACCACGGTGTTCCTGGCGGAGCTGGGCGACAAAACCCAGTTGGCGGCGCTGCTGCTCTCCGCCGAATCCGGGCGGCCCGTGCTGGTGTTTGTGGGCGCCTCACTGGCGCTGATCAGCTCCAGCCTGGTGGGGGTGCTGCTGGGCCGTTGGCTCTCGCGAGTGCTGCCGCCGCAGCAGCTGGAGCGCCTGGCCGGAATTCTGATGATCGGCCTGGGGCTGTGGCTCGGCCGTCAGGCCGCGATGAGCATGTTCCCCCTCTCCTGAACGTTTGCTGCAATCCCCCAGAAGCACCTGAGCCATGCAATTACCCCTCCTCGCTTCCACCTTCGCCACCGTGTTCCTTGCGGAGCTGGGCGACAAAACCCAGCTGGCCATCGTGACCATCAGCGGCACATCCAGCCGCAGCGGAGCCGTGTTTGCCGGCAGTTCGGCGGCACTGGTGCTGGCCAGCCTGCTTGGCGCCGGGGCAGGGGGCTCCCTCTCGGCAGTGATCCCGCCCGATGCCCTCCAACTCGCCGCCTCAGTGGGATTCCTGGTGATCGGCAGCCGCCTGCTGTTGAAGGCCGGCAGCGAACCCGAGCCCAACGGTTGACCGCGCTCTAGATTGAAAAGGTTCGTGCAGTTCCGGGGGCGTTGGCCGTCTCCAGAACCAGGCACCCAGATCGTCGGGGCGTTACGGCCACCGATGCACCCTGAAGATCATGAAATTCACGGTCGCCGACCTGATCGACCAGCTGCCCGCCCAGGAGCAGTGCAGCCTCAGCTCCCTGGAAAAGGCCCTGGGGCTCAGCAGCAATGCCGATCAGGCACAACTGCGCATTGCCCTCACCGCCTTGGTGCGCGTTGGCGTGCTCGAGGAAACCGACGCGGGCATCAGCCGCATCGACGATGAAGGCCTGATCGAAGCCCGCCTCCGCTGCAGCAGTAAAGGCTTCTGTTTCGCCCTGCGGGATGACGGCGGGGAGGACATCTACATCCGCGACAACCAGCTCAACCACGCCTGGAATGGCGACCGCGTCCTGGTGCGCATCACCCGCGAGGGGGGCCGGCGCCGCTCTCCTGAAGGAGGGGTGCAATGCATCCTCGAGCGGAGCACCACGAGCCTGCTGGCCCAGGTGGAACAGCAGAACGAACGCTTGCTGGCGGTGCCCCTCGACGATCGGCTGCTCGCCAGCATCGAACTGCCCGCCAGCGACAGCCAATACCTCACCCCGGCCGATGAAGCCGTGGTGGAGGTGAAGGTCGACCGGTACCCGGTGGGGCAATTGCCCTCCCAGGGTCACGTGGCCCGCAGCCTGCCGGTGAATGCCGGGCCGGAAGCCGATCTCGATCTGCTGATCACCAAACACGGGCTGCGCGAGCAAACGGCCGCACCGAAAGCCACGCTCAAGAGCCTCGAGGCCAAGGATCGCGACGACCTCACGGCCCTGCCCACCCTGCTGCTGCAGCCGTGGAGCAGCGCTGAAGCACCGATCCTGCCGGCGGTGTCGCTGGAGAGCACCGAAAGCGGCCAGCGGCTGTGGGTGCATGCACCAGCGGTGGCAGAACGCCTGGGCTTCGCCAGCGCCCTCGACCTGCACCTGCGCGAGCAGGCGGAAGCCCTCTGCCTCGGCAGCACCTGGCTGCCGCTGCTTACCTCTGCACTCACCAAGGCAGCCACCTTCAAACCCGGCAGCAGCGAAGCCGCACTGTCTGTCGTGCTCGAGCTCAACGCGGAAGGCCAGCTGGAGCATTACCGCTTCTGCCGCAGCACCATCAAGGTGGATGGCCTGGTGGATGCCAAGGCGCTGCAAGCCCTGGCCGAACGCAAACCCAAGGCCCGCACAACCCCGGCAGCCCTGAAAGCCCTTAAGGATCAGCTGCCGCTGCTGGAGGAGCTGATTGCCCTGGCCCAGCAGCTGCGTCAGCAGCGCCTGGCCAGCGGTTCGATCGATCTCGATTTAGCGATGCCCTCGATCGACGATCTGGGCGATCTGGCCATTCCCGAACCGGATGAGAGCCGCCAGGGCTGGTTGGTGCAGCTGGATCCAGCCACCGAACCCTCAGGCCTGCTGCGGGAGCTGGTGCTCCCCGCCCATCGGGCCCTTGGACGCCACCTGGCCGCTCTCGAGCTGCCGGCCATCTTCGCGGTGAATCCCGCTCCCGACGCCGAGGCCCTCAACGATGTGGCCAAGGCGGCCCTGGCCCTGGAAATCCCCCTGGAGCTCTCGGCCGATGGCAACGCCACCGCCCAGGAGCTGGCCCAGGCCTTTGCCGGCAGCGATCGCTGCCGCGTGCTGCAGCAACAGCTGCGCGAACCGCTCAAGCCGGTGACCTTCAGCACTGAGGCCGGTGCCAATGCCCTGGCGGGTGAAGCCGTGGCCCTGGCCCCCTGGTGCTGCCCTGGCCTGCACTACGCCGACCTCTGGAACCAGCACGTGCTCAGCCTGCTGCTGAGCGAAGGGAAAGACCGGCCCTCAGTGCGCCACAAGACCCGCGTCGACATCGCCGGCGACAGCAGCCATGGCCTGATCGACTGGCCGCTGATGCCCCCCAGCCAGATCCAACCGCTGGAGGAGGGCCGCAGCACAGCCCTGCTGCATCGCTTGAATGGCCGCTGCCGCTTCGCCGCTGACCTGCAGGCCGATGCCCTGGCCATGGCCCAGGCACGCCAGGCCGAACCGCTGGTGGGCCAAACACTCACCGGCGTGATCAGTGGCGTGCAGAGCTACGGCTTCTTCGTGGAAGTGCCCCCCTCTCAGGTGGAGGGCCTGGTGCATGTGAGCTCCCTGAAGGACGACTGGTACGAATACCGCTCGCGCCAGAACCGCCTGGTGGGCCGCAAGAACCGCCGCACCTACATGCTCGGCGACGCCGTGGAGGTGACCATCCAGAAGGTGGATGTGTTGCGTCACCAGATCGATCTGGCGGTGGTGTTGCCCGAGGGCTACGAGGAATACGTGCCCGATGGCGATGGCGATCACGGCGCTGACAACGGCGACGCCGGCGAGGAGTGAACGCTTGAGCCAGCCTCAGGGGCATGATCCGGTTGTGCTGGCCGTCTCCGGTGCGAGCGCCCAGCCCCTGGCCGAGCGCGCCCTGCAGTTGTTGCTGCAGGCCGAGGAGCGCGTGGAGCTGGTGGTGAGTCGCGGCGCCATCGGGGTATGGCAAGCGGAGCTGGGCGTGCGGGTGCCCAGCGAGCCCGACGCCCAGGAGCGCTTCTGGCGGGAGCGCACCGGCTGCAAGAGCGGTTCCCTGCGCTGCCACCGCTGGAACGATCAGGCCACAGGCATCGCCAGCGGCAGCTACCGCACCCGCGGCATGGTGATCCTGCCCTGTTCGATGGGTGCGGTGGGCCGCATCGCGTCCGGTGTGGCCACCGATCTGCTCGAGCGCTGCGCCGATGTGCACCTCAAGGAAGGGCGCCCCCTGGTGATCTGCCCGCGGGAAACCCCCTGGAACCTGGTGCACCTGCGCAACCTCACGGCCTTGGCCGAGGCTGGTGCCCGCATCGCGCCCCCTGTTCCGGCCTGGTACCACCAGCCCACGAGCATCGAGGAGATGGTGGACTTTCTCGTGATCCGGGTGTTCGATTGCCTCGGCTATGACCTGGGCAACTTGCAGCGCTGGAGCGGCCCAATCCAGACCTGAGCCCTGCCCCCCGTGCCTGTGCTGCAACGCCTGCTGCTGGTTCCACTGCTCTCGCCCCTGCTGGCGGTGCTGTTGGTGGCGGCCGTCAACCCCAGACCAGGGGTGAGCGTGCGGCTCCTCACCTGGAGCTCGCCCACCTGGCCCCTTGGCGGCTGGCTAGCCGCCGCTGCCGGTCTGGGGGCGGCCATGAGCGCTGGCGGCACGGCCCTCGCGCTGCAAGGTCAGGGTGCAGCTGTGGCCCCTCGACGCCAGGTGCGCCGCCGCAGCGATGAACAAGACGACGGGTGGGAGGAACCGCGCAGCGAATCATCCCGTTCCAACGGGACCGCCGCCGAATCCACGCAGCGACCCTTCGCCTGGGCAGGCCCGGCCCGCAGCGCCGGCGAGCCGGCTCCAACGGTGTCAGTTCCATTCCGGGTGATCCGCAAGGGATCGTCCCCGGCCGTCAGCACAACGCCCGCCACCAGCCCAGTACCGCCGCAGGCTTCAGCCAGCACAGACGACTACAGCGACTGGAACACGGCGGTCAGCGAGGACTGGTGATCCCTAAAGTTCGCCTGCGTCTTCCCCGAGGCCTGCAACGGTGACTGATTCCGCCAAGCCAGCCCCCGCCAAGCCGGCCAAACCCCCGGCACCGGAGGACAAGCCCTTCGCCGACTTTGTGCCCAACCTGTTGATCCCCGCCATTGCCAAGGAGATCGAGGCCTACGGCGGTCCCGCCTGTGAGCTGCGCTTTGAGCAAGGGGCGATGCCGGTGGTGGGCAGCTCCTGCTGGATGGTGGTGGGCGAACTGCCCCAGGGCCGCCGCTTCTGGCTGTGCTTCACCGATGAGGCGATCAGCTCCGCCAAAACCATTGCCGTGGCTGAAGCCGGCGCGGAGCCCAGCCTGCTGGAGTCGTTCCTGATCGACGAGAAAAAGATGACCCTGGCGCTGCTGGTGTCGCGCCTGGTGCAGCGCCTGAACGGCCAGAAGTGGCTGGGAGCCAACTAAAGAGCACAGTCGAAACACGGTTCCAGCTGGTGAAGCTGAGCCTCGGCACCAGCACAGGTCCCCCTACGATGGAGCTTCCGTCCGTAGACCCATCCCGATGGTGCCTCCAGCCGTTGCCACGCCCGATACCGCAACAGCCATCGGCACACCCGACGCGCCGGCCACCAAAGACCCGGTGAAGGACACGATCCTCACCCCGCGCTTCTACACCACGGATTTCGAGGCCATGGCGGCCATGGACCTCAGCCCCAACGAGGCTGAGCTGGAAGCCATCTGCGAAGAGTTCCGCAAGGACTACAACCGCCATCACTTCGTTCGCAACGAAGAATTTGAAGGGGCCGCCGACAAGCTCGATCCCGAGACCCGCCGCGTGTTCGTGGAGTTTCTCGAGCAGAGCTGCACCTCCGAGTTTTCCGGCTTCCTCCTCTACAAGGAGCTGAGCCGCCGCATCAAAGAGAAGAACCCGCTGCTGGCTGAGTGCTTTGCGCACATGGCCCGTGATGAGGCCCGCCACGCTGGCTTCCT
Source organism: Synechococcus sp. HK05 (assembly GCF_019104765.1). Lineage (NCBI taxonomy): Bacteria > Bacillati > Cyanobacteriota > Cyanophyceae > Synechococcales > Synechococcaceae > Synechococcus > Synechococcus sp. HK05. Next base: position 320,179 of record NZ_JAHRXJ010000004.1, read on the forward strand.
CAACAAGGCGATGAGCGATTTCGGCCTGCAGCTCGATCTCGGCTTCCTCACCGCCAGCAAGGCCTACACCTACTTCAAGCCTGAATACATCTTCTACGCCACCTACCTGAGCGAGAAGATCGGCTATTGGCGCTACATCGCCATCTTCCGCCACCTCGAGAAGAACCCTGACAGCAAGATCTTCCCGATCTTCAACTTCTTCGAAAACTGGTGCCAGGACGAGAACCGCCATGGCGACTTCTTCGATGCCCTGATGAAGGCCCAGCCCAAGAGCGTCACCGGCCTGAAGGCACGCCTGTGGTGCCGCTTCTTCCTGCTGGCGGTGTTCGCCACCATGTATGTGCGCGACGTAGCCCGCAAGGAGTTCTATGAAGCCCTTGGCCTCGATGCCCGCGAGTACGACAAGTACGTGATCGCCAAAACCAACGAAACCTCTGCCCGGGTCTTCCCGGTGGTGCTCAACGTGGATCACCCCAAGTTCTACGAGCGCCTCGAGCAACTGGTGCGCAACAACGCTCAGCTGGCCGCCGCCGACGAGAGCGGTGCGATTGCACCGCTGAAGCTGCTGCGCAAGCTGCCCTACTGGGTGGCGAACGCCGCTGAGATGGCCAAGCTCTTCCTGATGAGCCCGATCCGCAGCGAGCAGTACCAGCCCGCCGTGCGCTGATCGCCTCAGCAGCACCTCTGCCTCGAGAGGCCTCAGCCCCTGCGGCTGGGGCCTTTTTGCTAGGAAATCAACAGCTTCAAGCCCGGTAGGGCTCCACCCTCACCACCCGCGCCCGCGTGATCGCCACAGCACCGCCCACCACTGGCGTCCTCGACAGCCACTGGAGTCCAGCTCTTGAGGATCTCCTGGCCTGCGGCCGCTCCGCCGGTGCCGATCTGGTGGAGGTGTTCCTCGAGCGCACCGACCACCTGGGCGTGCTGGCCGAGCAAGACACGATCACCAGCGTGACCCCCGCCTTCGGCATGGGCGCTGGGATCCGGGTGTTCCTGGGCCATCGCGACGGCTTCGTGAGCACCAACGACCTCAGCCCCGCCGGCTTGCGTCGGGCTCTCGAACAGGCGCTCGGCATGCTCGGCCTGGCCCCGAGCAGCAATGGCCGCAGCGGCTTTGAAGGGCTGCCTGGCCTGCGCGATTTCGGCGCCAGCAAAGGCGACTGGCTGCAGCGGTGCCCCCAGATCCAGGAGGCCACGGCGCGGCTCCTGGAGGGCACCGATCAGCTGCAACGCCAAGGCAAGCACTTGCAGGCCCGCCGCGGCAGCTACGCCCGCGACTGGCAGGAAGTGCTGATCGCAGCCAGCGATGGCACCTTCGGCCGCGACATCCGCCTGCACCAATCGGTGGGGCTGAATGTGCTCGCCGCTGATGGGGAACACCGTGCGGGCGTAGGCCGCCGCTACGGCACCTCGGACCAACCCGATGATCTGCGCCGCTGGGATGCCACCGCCTCCGCCGCTGAGGTGTGCGGCAGCGCCGGCACGATGCTCTACGCCGACTACGTGGAAGCCGGCCAGATGCCGGCGGTGCTCGCCAACCGCTTCGGCGGTGTGATCTTCCACGAGGCCTGCGGCCACCTGCTGGAAACCACCCAGGTGGAGCGCGGCACCACCCCCTTCGCCGAGCGGGTGGGTGAGGTGATTGCCCACGAGGCCGTGACCGCCATCGATGAAGGCCTCACCGGCGGGGCCTTTGGCTCCCTGTCCATGGACGACGAGGGCATGGAAGCCCAGCGCACCGTGTTGATTCAAAACGGCGTGCTGCAGCGCTTCATCAGCGACCGCGCCGGCGAACTTCGCACCGGCCATGCCCGCACAGGAAGCGGCCGCCGCCAGAGCCACACCTTTGCGGCCGCCAGTCGCATGCGCAACACCTACATCGATGCAGGCCCCCACACGCCCGAGCAGCTGATCGCATCAGTGGATCAGGGGCTGTACTGCAAATCCATGGGCGGCGGCAGCGTCGGCCCCACCGGTCAGTTCAACTTCGCCGTGGAGGAGGGCTACCTGATCGAGAACGGTCAGCTCACCAAGCCGGTGAAGGGCGCCACCCTCATCGGCGAAGCCAAGGAGGTGATGCCGCGCATCTCGATGTGCGCCAACGACCTCGAGCTGGCCGCTGGCTTCTGCGGCTCAGTGAGCGGCAGCATTTTTGTCACCGTGGGCCAACCCCACATCAAGGTGGATTCGATCACCGTGGGAGGCCGTTGAGCATGAGCACCACCAACAGCACTGGCGCCGCCACTGGCCTCAACGCCGAACAACTGCGCAGCAGCCTGGCCAGCATCGCCGCCGCCAATGGCATCCGCCGCTGGGATCTCGGCGCCGCCTGCTCCACCGACATCTCCGTACAGGTGGATCGCGGCGAACCCAAACAGATGAAGGGCGCCCAGCGCAGCTCCATCACCGTGCGCGTGTGGAACGACGCCGGCCTGGTGGGCGTGACCAGCACCTCCGATCTCAGTGAAGCCGGCCTGGAGCGGGCCCTCACCGGCGCCAAGGAAGCCAGCGCCTTCGGCAACGCCGACGACATCCCCGCCTTCTCGCCCCTGGCCACCGCGCCGCTCGCAAGCCTCGATCAACCGATCCATGCCCCAAAGGGCATCCTGAGCCTGCTCGACACGCTCAAAGGAGCTGAGCAGGAACTGCTGGCGCGCCACGACGCCATTGCCACCGTTCCCTACAACGGCCTGGCTGAGCGCAGCAGCGAGCGGATCTATCTCAACAGCGACGGCGCCTGCCGCCAGCAACAGCTCAGCACCGCCAGCCTCTACCTCTACGCCCGCGCCGAGGAAGCCGGCCGCAAACCACGCAGCGCCGGAGCCGTGCGCCTGGCCTACGGCTCCGCCGACCTCGATGTGGCCGGTTGCATCAACGAGGCGGCCGAGCGCACGATCAGCCACCTCAACTACGCCCCGATCGAAACCGGCCGCTACACCTGCGTGTTCAGCCCCGAGGCGTTCCTCGATCTGATTGGCGCCTTCAGCGGCCTGTTCAATGCCCGCGCCGTGCTCGATGGGGTGAGCCTCAGCAACCGCGACTCCATCGGCGAAACCCTCGCGGTTCCCTTCCTCGACATCCACGACAACGGCCTGCACCCCGGCAACATCGGCGCCTCGGCGTTCGATGGCGAAGGCACTCCCACCAAGCGTCTGGCGCTGCTGGAGGGCGGCGTGCTCCGCAACTTCCTCCACTCCGAAGCCACAGCTCGCGCCTTTGGCGTAAGCCCCACCGGCCACGCCGGCATGGGCGCCAAGGTGTCGGTGGGTCCGGACTGGTTTGAAGTGAGCGCTACCCCCGGCAGCGGCGGTGGCCAATCAGGCCTGGATCGTTTCAAGGCCGGCGAGCCGATTGTGTGGATCGATTCGCTTTCAGCGCTGCATGCCGGTGTGAAGGCCAGCCAGGGCTCGTTCTCATTGCCCTTCGATGGTTGGTTGATCCAGGGCGGTGAACCCCGCTCGATCGAGGCCGCCACCGTGGCGGGCGACATCCGCCAGGTGCTCAAAGCGATCGTGGGCTTTGAGGGCGAGGCCAAGATCACCCCCGATGGGCTCTGCCCGATGGTGTGGGTGGAGGGCCTGTCGATCACCGGCGAGGCCTGAGTCCACTGTGAAGGTCCTGTTCTGGGGCACCCCGGCCTACGCCGTGGCCAGCCTGGATGCCCTGGTGGCCGCGGGCCATCAGCTGGTGGGGGTGGTGAGCCAACCCGACCGGCGCCGCGGCCGCGGCAAAGCACTGATGCCGTCGCCAGTGAAGGCTCGGGCGCTTGAGCTGGGAATTCCCGTGTTCACACCCGAGCGGATCCGGCGTGAACCCGAATGCCAACAGCAACTCGCCGATCTCGGGGCGGACATCTACGTGGTGGTGGCCTTCGGCCAGATCCTGCCCCCGGAGATCCTGCAGCAGCCGCCCCTGGGCTGCTGGAACGGCCATGGATCCCTGTTGCCCCGTTGGCGTGGCGCCGGCCCAATCCAATGGAGCCTGATCGAAGGCGACAGCACCACCGGCGTGGGCGTGATGGCCATGGAAGAGGGGCTCGACACCGGGCCGGTGCTGCTTGAGCGGGCCATCCGGATCGGCCTGCGCGAGAACGCCCATCAGCTCGCTGAACGGCTCGCAGCGCTCACCGGCACCTTGCTGGTGGAAGCGCTGCCGCTGATTGAGGCGGCCGGCCCAGGCCCTGAACCCGAGCGGCTCCACAAGCTCGGAGTGCGGCTGCAGAGCGACGAGGGCATGACCTACGCGCGCATGCTCACCAAGGAGGATGCCCAGATCGATTGGCATCAATCGGCCTTGCAGATTCACCGCAAGGTGATGGGGCTCTATCCCGGCGCCACCAGCAGCTGGCAAGGCAAGCGGCTGAAAGTGCTAGCCACCGAGCCCCTGGTGAAGCGCCTGGCGGCTGAGCTGAGCCCGGAAGCTGCCGAGCTCGCGGCACGTTGGGGGCTGCCCCCCGATGGCAACGCTGCTGCAGGTGCCGTGGAACCCGGCACGGTGTTGGACGTGGTGGCGGGCGTGGGCTTGGTGGTGGCCAGCAGCGGCTGCCCGCTGCTGCTGCGGGAAGCCCAGCTGGAGGGCAAGGCGGCCGCCAGCGGCACCCAGCTGCTGCAACAGCTGCAGGCCAGACCTGGCGATCAGCTTGGGGATGCCGCGGCCTGATCCGGCTCAGGCCATCAGCAGTTGATAGGCGTCGTTGACGCGGCGGAATGCGTCGGCCTCTCCGCCCATGTCGGGATGGTGCTGCTTCACCAAACGGCGATGGGCTTTCTTGATCGCCTCGCGCGAGGCACCCCAGGCCAGCCCCAGCTGCCGGTACGCCGCTGCCCGGCGCGGATCGCTGCCGGGGGGCGGCCCAGGGGTGTCCTCGTTCGCACTGTGTTCCTGGCGAGAACCAGCGCCGGCACCGCGTGAGCGGCTTCGCTGCTCCAGCCGCTGGCACTGCTGGCGTAGCTCGGCCACCACGCGGCGTGGCTCATCCGCCAACCATTCCCGGGCGCTGACGCCATACACGGCAAAGGCCGCCCGCAGCGCCTGCTGCTGCTTGCTGTTGAGGCCATGCAGGGCCTGTTCCAGATCACGCCCCAGCCCAGGTGCCAAACGATCGAGCCGCTGCTCGAGGCTCAGCTGCGGCAGAAAGCTGGAGCGATTCAGGTGGGCAATCAGGCCCGTCAGCCCATGGCCTTCATCCCCGGCCCGCAGCTGCGTCCAGCCCGGTTGCTGCGTGAGCTGGCGGGCCCAGTGCAACGCCTCAGAGTGACTCAGCCACTGGGGTTTGGCGGTGGCGGCACGCGGTTCACGCTCCAGCCGCTCATAGCGATCGAGCAAGCGGCGTAGGCGCAGCACCTCCTGCTTGAGCGCTGCGTTCTCCTCAAGCAGGGCATCGAGATTGCCGGTGATCGGCCGGGACGAGCGCCCGCCAGACGGCCAATCCCGTGGATCAAACCCCATGGACTCCCGCCGTCAGCCTCAACGCTGCCGGGGGCGGGACGCTGGAGCACGGCCGCGTCCTGCCGCGCCACCACCGCCGCCGCCACCGCCCGGACCGCCACGGCGACCACCACCACCGCCGCCACGGCCGCGGCCACCGCTGAGATCCAGCGGCGGAGCTGAGTGGATGGTGCGTTCAAACCCCGGCACCTCCTGCTTCGGAAGAGGGTTGCCGATCAGCCGCTCAATGGCGCGCAGCAGCTCATGCTCTTCCGCCGCCACCAGCGACACGGCATGGCCATTGCAGCCAGCGCGGCCGGTACGGCCGATGCGGTGCACATAGTCCTCCGCCTGGTTGGGCAGATCCAGATTCACCACGTGGGGAAGCTGGTGAATGTCGATGCCGCGGGCGGCGATATCGGTGGCCACCAACACCCGCAGCTCACCGCTCTTGAAGCCGGCAAGGGCCCGGGTGCGAGCACCCTGGCTCTTGTTGCCATGGATTGCCGCGGCCGCCATACCTTCCTGGGTGAGGCGATCGGCAATGCGGTTCGCGCCGTGCTTGGTGCGGGAGAACACCAGCACCTGCTGCCAGTCGTTGCTCTTGATCAGATGGCAGAGCAGATCGGGTTTGCGCGCCATGTCGCAGGGATGGAGCAGATGCTCCACCGTGGTGGCGGTGCGATTTTCTGGCGTGGCCTGCAGCTGCACGGGGTTGTGCAGCAAACCGGTGGCCAGCTTTTTGATCGAGGCCTCGAAGGTGGCCGAGAACAGCAGGTTCTGCCGCTTCGCCGGCAACAGCGCCAGGATTTTCTGGATGTCGCGGATGAAGCCCATGTCGAGCATCCGATCGGCTTCATCCAGCACCAGGATTTCCACCCGGTTGAGCTTCACGGCGTTCTGCTGCGCCAGATCCATCAAGCGGCCGGGGGTGGCCACCAGCACATCAGCGCCGCCGCGCAAGCGCATCATCTGCGGGTTGATCTTCACGCCGCCGAACACCACATCGGAGCGCAGATCGAGGTGGCGGGAATAGGCCGCCACGTTTTCGCCCACCTGGGCCGCCAACTCACGGGTGGGGGTGAGCACCAGCGCCCGCACCACGTTGTTGCGGGCGTGGGGGCCGTGGCGCAACCGCTCCAGCATCGGCAGGGTGAAGCCCGCGGTTTTGCCGGTGCCCGTTTGCGCGGCCGCCATCACATCGCGGCCATCGAGCACCGCCGGGATGCACTGGGCCTGAATCGGCGAGGGGTTCGTGTAGCCCTTCTCCAGCACCGCCTGCACAATCGGCCGGCCCAGGCCGAGGGCAGCGAAGGGCGAGCTGCTGAGCTCCTCTTCCGTCACGATGCGGGCCGATCCAGAGGAGGTTGCAGGGCCCGTCGGGCTGATGCGCCGGATGGGCTGCCGCGAAGGGCGCCCTGTGCGCTGCTCCTGTCCCGGAGCTGGGTGGGTGAAGGAGGAGATAAGGGAACGACGCTTGGAACCTCACCCTACGGGCGTGGCCGCATCGGCAATTCCGTGTACAGGGCGCGGGCCTGAGCCAGGGTGAGTGCCAGATCCTGATCACTGAGATCACAGGCTTCCGGCCAGTGGGCCTCCAGCCAGCGGCGGAAGCCAGCAGCGTCGTCCCAGAAGAACGCCTCCTGTGCCGCGAGCACCCGGAACTTGAGGAACTCCAACAGCCGTGCGCGCAGACGCGCCGGCTGAATCAGCCGGCAGCGGCGCCCATTCACCCACAGCTGAAACTGTTCACCGGGCACGAGTGCTCCTAGCGGCGGGGCCAGCACTTCCAGCAGGGCAGCCGGCTGGTGATGGGCCTTCTTGGTTTCCGGGTGGGGGTAATAGATCAGGCCATCCACCGCAGCGAGGCGCCCATCCAAGGGCTGCAGCCGGCAGCGCCAGAAGGAGAAGGTTTCCGGGGGATGGCGATCGCTCCAGAGCAGCTGCTCCACCTGGTGATCGGGCTGGCGCAGACGCCATTCGCCGGGGCTGAAATCGAGATTGAGTGTGCTCTGCTGATACGGGCTGAGGTCGATGCCGTGGCGCGCAAACAGGGGGGCCTGCAGGCTGATGGTGCCGGCGGGGTAGGGGCTATCTGCCGCGCGACCTGACGCCACACCATGACCGGCCACACAACGGCCGATGTGCACTGCATTGAAGTCGGTGGCCGCGGTGCTCTCCGCCATCACGACTCCGCTGCGGCTGTGGTGTCTTGAACAGAGGTGTGATGCGCGCAGCGATCGCAGGGCCCCTCCGGCAGCACTGCGCAGCGCAGCAGAGGGCTGCGCGCGTTGTAAGAGCAACTGGGATCACCAATCACCCAACGGCCCTGCCACCAGCGGGCATCGGCAGGCTGCTTCTGCGCCTTCACCTGCAAGGCGATGCAGCTGAGCTCGTAGCGACCACTGCGCAGCTGGTAGCGGTGGTGACGCTGCAACACCAGAAAACTGCGGTCGTCGACCACCAACCAGCGGCCGGGCTGGGGGATGTCGTCAAGGTCGAGGCGTTCAAGCAAGCGGTTGCTGCCGGCCTGACGCAGTTCCACGTGCATGCCGTTCAGGGGGTGAGTTCGCTGGGATCAGGGCTGGGGAAGCGGCTGGAGAAGCCCCAGAGGAAAAGCATCCCCACCAGGGCCAGCAACACCCATTCCGGGGGAACCAGGTTCGGAGCCGCGAGGCGAATCAGCAGTCGCACCCCCACCAGGCCCACCGCCAGGTAGCCCGCCGTTTCGAGATGACGAAACACGCTGAGCCAGCGGATGAACAGCGCGGAGGTGAGCCGCAAGGCCACCACGCCAATCACCCCACCCGCCATCACCAGCAGCAGGTTGTCGCTCACCGCCACCGCCGCGGCCACGCTGTCGAGGGAGAAGGCGAGATCGGTGAGAGCAAGGGTGCCCACCACCGCCAGCAAGCCGCGGTCGTGGTGGGGGGAACCCGGTTCAGGAGCGTGATCGGGCTCCGCGTCCGCAGCCGCCTCCCCAGAGGGCAACAGGTTGCTGATGCAAAGCCAGAGCAGATAAGCCGAAGCCAGCAGCTGCAGCGGCCAGAAATCGAGCACCCAGCGCGCCACAGCAATCAACAACAGCCGGAACACCAGCGCCAACCCCAGCCCAAGATTCAGGGCTTGGCCCTGTTGGCGGGGATCGCGCAACTGCCGGGAGATCGCGGCCAGTGCAATGGCGTTATCGGCCGAGAGCACCGCCTCCAAGGCCACCAGCAGCGGCAGCAGCAGCAGCAGTTCACCCCACTGATCCGCGGCCTGAATCAAAGGTGAAAGGGAAGGAATCGACTCCGCTTCCATCGCGCCGTGCAGAGGATTCCTGAAGTAGGCAGTGTAGAAACGATCCAAGCCCCATCCCGCCGATGCAGACCCCACCGGTGCTCAAGGTGCGGCTCGTGCACGCGGAACCCGGCCAACGGGTGGTGCAGGCGAGCGCCTGGCAGGGCAACAGCTGCCTGGGCAGTTCCCTCGGTGAAGCCGCCGGTGCGGAGGAGGCGGAAGAGCGGGCGATCGAGCGATTGCAGCAGCGCCTGGCCGCAACAGCCCCGGCTGCAGCCTCAGAACCCGCACCAGCGCCAGCGGCCAATGGAGCGGTACGCCATCCAGTGATCCGGCAATCGCCCACGCCCACGACGCCCCCACCGCCGCCAGTGGCCGAAGACACGGCCCCGGAGCCCCAAGCGCCGCCCCAGCCCAGCCTGTTCAGCGCAACCGAAGCAAGCCCCCCAGTCGAACCACTCCCCATTGGGGGCACCGTGGAACCACCAGCCGATCCCGAAGACTGGAGCGATGAGCTGGCCGAGCTCGATGTGCAACTGCAGCGCATCGGCTGGGATCGCAACCAGGAGGCGCATTACCTGCAGAGAGCCTTCGGCCACCCCAGCCGCAATCGGCTCACGGCCTATGCCGATCTGGTGAGCTACCTGCGCTGCCTGCGGAACCTGAGCCCTGGATCGGATCCCAACAGTGCGCCCGTGCCCCTGCGCCGCAAAGACCTGCTCGAGCAATCCGATCAACTGCTGCGCAGCCTGCAATGGGATGCCAGCCGCGGCCGAGAGCTGCTCGAGCAAAACTTTCAGCTGAGCAGTCGTCAGCAGCTGAGCGATGAGCAGCTCCTGCAGTTCAACATGTTGCTGGAGGAGTCGCTGATGAGCGCAGCCGGAGCCTGAGCCAACCGATGCCCCGCTACGCCCTGTTGGAGCACACCGGCGCCCCAGACGATCCAGGCGGCTGCCACTACGACCTGCTGCTCGAAAACGGCGAGCATTGCCGCACCTGGCGTTTGGCCCACAAACCCGCCGCCGGAGAGCCCGCCCAAGCTGCTGTGGAGCTGGCCCCCCATCGGCTGGTGTGGCTCATGCCGCGCAGTGCCGCCGTTTCTGGTGGGAGAGGCTGGGCCCGCGGCATCGCCCATGGCCACTACGCCGGTGCTTTGCCCAGCGACACCCAGGCGCCAGTGTGTGTTCAGCTGCTGGATGGTGCACTCGCAGGAGACCTGCGTTTAGAGGAGGGCTGCTGCGTGCTGGAGGAATGCCCTACCCCAACCGGCACTGTGCCCTGATTAACCGAACACCGAGCTGAAGGTTGTCCTGGTTCGCGTAGGCCTCTTCCTCTAACGCCCGCTCCAGAGCAGTGCTGTTGCGGTAAAGCGGTTCTTGCAGGTGGCGGCGCGCTGCACCCTGCACTTGCCGCGACAAGCCGAGCAACTTTGGGTGCGCGCTGAGGGCCCCGTTGCGACAGCTCTGGGCGACGTGAATGGCTTCATGGTTGAGCACCCGAGCAAATTCACGGCTGCCTTTCGACGGAATATCGGGCCGAATCCGCAACACGCCCCGGGCTGGGTCCCACTCACCTGCCGCACCCTGCTTGCGCGGCGGGCCGAGCAGCACCGTCACACCCGAGTGCCGCATCTGCGTGAGCAGCTGGCGGATCACCGATCGCTCCAGCGCGAATGTTGGCGGATCACGCATCAAGGCCTTGATCTGCTCCAGCGTGAGCGGCTGATCATCCGGGCGCTTCTGATACACGTAGCGGGTGCCACCACCGGGGATCGGCTCCGCCCGCGGCACCCAGGCCCGATCGCCAGCCCCCAACTGCGCGAAGAGGCCCTGCTCGCGCTCAGGGGTGAGCACAAAATCCCCACTGGATGCCAAGGCGTGAGGGTTAGGACGCTCCGCAAGAAGGCTCAGGGCCGCGCCACCTACCAACAACAGCGCCAGCGCTGCAACCCTGCTCAGGCAACCGAAGCGAGGTGACGCGCTGGCCATCGACCCATTCTTGCGAGGATGGGCCGCTGTGCCGATTGAGCTCCATGCCCCTCACCGCCCTGGTGCGTCAGCTGCAGCAGGCTCCGCTCACCGGCGAAGTGCTGCAGCGCAGCCAGCGACAGGAGCGGCTGCGGCTGAGCGGTGCTGGGCGTGGAGCGAGGGCCCTGGTGAGCAGCGCCCTGGCAGGTGCTGCCGAAGCACCACTGCTGGTGGTGGTGCCCACCCTCGAGGAAGCAGGCCGCTGGGCGGCGCTGCTGGAGCTGATGGGCTGGAGCAGCGCTCAGCTCTACCCCACCAGTGAGGGCAGCCCCTATGAGCCCTTCGATCCCACCAGCGAGATCACCTGGGGCCAGCTGCAGGTGCTCAGCGAACTGCTGGACGCAACCGGCGGCCAGCGGCTGGCGATCGTGGCCACCGAACGGGCGCTGCAGCCGCATCTCCCACCGCCGGCAGCCTTGAAGGCCCAGTGCCTGAGCCTGCGCAAAGGCGACACGGTGGATCTCGAGCAGCTGGGCGAAACGCTCACGCGCCTGGGCTATGAGCGGGTGACCGCGATTGAGCAGGAGGGCAGCTGGAGCCGCCGCGGCGACATCGTGGATGTGTTCCCGGTGAGCGCCGAGCTGCCGGTGCGCCTGGAATTTTTCGGGGAGGAGCTGGAGAAACTGCGGGAATTCGATCCCGCCAGCCAGCGCTCCCTCGATCCGATCGAGGTGGTGCGGCTCACCCCTAGCGGCTACGGCCCGTTGATTGCAGAAGCCCTGCGCGAGGGCATGCCCGATGGACTGGATCAGCTGCTCAGCCCGGAAGCGCTGGAGCAGCTGCTGGAAGGGGGCACCCCCGAAGGGATGCGCCGGCTGATGGGCCTGGCCTGGAGTGAGCCGGCCTCACTGCTCAGCTATCTCCCCGCCAACACGCTGATCGCCGTGGATGAACGGCGCCATTGCCTGGCCCACGGCCAGCAGTGGTTCGATCACGCCAGCGACCACCACAGCGAAGTGAGCGCCGAGCTGGGCGTGGAGCTGCCCGCGGTGCTGCACCGGCCACCCGAGCAAGCCCTCGCCACCACCGAAGCCTTCGCCGGTTTCGATCTGGCGGAGCTGCACGAAAGCGACAGCCACGCCAACAGCTTCGATCTGGCGAGCCGGCCGGTGCCGGCCTATCCCAATCAATTCGGCAAGCTCGCCGAGCTGATCAAGGGCTTCCAGCGCGACAAGGCCAAGGTATGGCTGCTCTCCGCCCAGCCCACCCGGGCCGTGGCGCTGCTGGAGGAGCACGACTGCATCAGTCGCTTCGTGCCCAACCCGGGCGATGTGGCCTCAATCGATCGGCTGATCGAGCAGAACACGCCTGTGGCCCTCAAAACCAAGGGCACCGCTGAGCTGGAGGGTCTGCAGCTGCCCGCCTGGAAGCTGGCGCTGATCACAGACCGGGAGTTCTTCGGCCAGCAATCGCTCACCGCCACGGGCTACGTGCGCCGGCGCCGCAAGGCCGCCAGCCGCACGGTGGATCCCAACAAGATGCGCCCCGGCGATTTCGTGGTGCACCGCAACCACGGCATCGGCAAGTTCCTCAAGCTCGAGAAGCTGGCGATCAGCGGCGAATCGCGCGACTACCTGGTGGTGCAGTACGCCGATGGCCTGCTGCGGGTAGCGGCTGACCAGCTGGGCAGCCTCGGCCGCTATCGCGCCACCACCGAGCAGCCGCCCGATCTCAACCGCATGGGCGGCACCGCCTGGAGCAAGGCCAAGGAGCGGGCCCGCAAGGCCGTGCGCAAGGTGGCGCTGGATCTCGTGAAGCTCTACGCCGAGCGCCATCAGGCCGCGGGCTTCTGCTTCCCCGCCGATGGCCCCTGGCAAAGCGAACTGGAGGAGTCGTTCCCCTACGAACCCACCCCCGATCAGCTCAAGGCAATCGCCGATGTGAAGCGCGACATGGAGAAGCCCCAGCCGATGGACCGGCTGGTGTGCGGTGATGTGGGCTTCGGCAAAACCGAAGTGGCGATTCGCGCCATCTTCAAGGCGGTGACGGCCGGCAAGCAGGTGGCGATGCTCGCGCCCACCACGGTGTTGGCGCAGCAGCACTGGCGCTCTCTTTCTGAGCGCTTTGCGCCCTATCCGATCAAGGTGAGCCTGCTCAACCGGTTCCGCACCACCGGCGAACGCAAAGCGATCCAGGAAGGGCTCGGCGAAGGCACGGTGGATGTGGTGGTGGGGACGCACCAGCTGCTGGGCAAGAGCACCACGTTCAAACAGCTAGGTCTGCTTGTGGTGGATGAAGAGCAGCGCTTCGGCGTGAACCAGAAGGAAAAGATCAAAGCCCTGCGCAAAGACGTCGACGTGCTCACGCTCTCGGCAACCCCGATCCCCCGCACCCTCTACATGAGCCTCTCGGGCGTGCGCGAGATGAGCCTGATCACCACGCCGCCGCCGCTGCGCCGGCCGATCAAAACCCACCTCGCCGCTCTCGACGACGAAGCCGTGCGCAGCGCCATCCGCCAGGAGCTCGATCGCGGCGGCCAGATCTTCTATGTGGTGCCGCGGGTGGAAGGCATCGAGGAAGTGGCCGAACGGCTGCGGCTGATGATCCCTGGCCTACGGCTGCTGGTGGCCCACGGCCAAATGGCCGAAGGCGAGCTGGAGAGCGCGATGGTGGCCTTCAACGCCGGCGAAGCCGACTTGATGCTCTGCACCACGATCGTGGAGAGCGGCCTCGATATCCCGCGCGTCAACACGATCCTGATCGAAGACGCCCACAAGTTCGGCCTCGCCCAGCTCTACCAACTGCGCGGCCGTGTGGGCCGCAGCGGCATCCAGGCCCATGCCTGGCTCTTCTATCCCGGTGATGCCTCCTTGAGCGAGGCGGCGCGGCAACGGCTGCGGGCCATCCAGGAGTTCGCCCAACTGGGCAGCGGTTACCAGCTCGCCATGCGCGACATGGAGATCCGCGGCGTGGGCAACCTGCTGGGGGTGGAGCAGAGCGGCCAGATGGAAACCATCGGCTTCGACCTCTACATGGAGATGCTGCAGGAATCCCTCGCCGAGATCCAGGGGCAAGACATCCCGGCCGTGGACGACACCCAGATCGATCTGCCGATCACAGCCTTCATCCCTGGCGACTGGATCGCCGACAACGACGAGAAGATGGCGGCCTACCGCGCCGCGGCCGACTGCACCAGCCCGGACGCGCTGTTGCAGCTCGCCACCGATTGGGTGGATCGCTATGGCGCCATCCCAGCGCCGGTGATCTCCTTGCTGCAGCTGATGGAGCTGAAGCTGCTCGCCAAGCGCTGCGGCTTCTCGCGCATCAAACCGGAGAAACCCAACATCGCCCTGGAAACGCCGATGGAAGAGCCCGCGTTCCGGCTCCTGCGCCAGGGCCTTCCCCAACACCTGCACGGCCGACTCGTGTATCAGGCGGGGAGCGGCAGCACCGCCAAGGTGCTGGCCCGTGGCCTCGGCGTGCTGCCGATGGAGAAACAGGTGGAGGAGCTGATGACCTGGCTTAAGCAGATGGCCGAACAGATCCCCGGCGCCGATGGGCTCACCGATGCCCAGCGCACCGAGCAGATCCAGGCCAAAAACGAAGCGGTGCTGGCGGTGTGACGCCAAGCCAGCTCTAGGCCTAGTGCCAGATCACACCAGGCCTCTCAGGTGCGCAAAAGTCCGTTACAATTCTGAGAACTTCTGTAACGGGCTCTCATGGGTGCTGGTCTGGGCGAGGTGATCGATCTGGGTTCCAGCTTCGGCAGCGGTGGCCTGAGCCTGATCTCCTCCCTGATGGGCCTGATCGCGCTTGGCGTGTATGCCCTGCTCCAAGGCGACACCGGCAACGATGACGACGACTCCACCCCCGGCGGCGGCTTGATGCAGCCGGTGGGCAGCGCCGCCTGAGTCTTAAACGGCCTTAGCGGCCGCTTCCGGCTCCACTCAGGGCAGCCGGCACGTTGGCGCTCGCCGGGTTGTAGAGCTTGGCCTTCGTGATGCCGTTGCTGGCCTTCACCTGCTTGAGCAGGGTCGATTCGGCCGCGCGGTATTGGCTGTCTTTGGAAGTCCCGAGATCTTCCAGCCGCAACTTCTGCGCTTCCTGAGCGGTGAGCTTGGCGCGCACATCGGGATCAATGCCGTGCTTGTGAATGTCGCGGCCATTGGGGGTGAGGTATTTGGCGATGGTCACGGTCATGCCGGAACCATCGGAGAGGCCGCGCACCGATTGCACCAGGCCTTTGCCGAAGGTCTTCTCACCCACCACCACCGCACGGTGATTGTCCTGCAGGGCACCGGAGAGAATTTCGCTGGCGCTGGCTGAACCCTCATTCACCAGCACCACCAGCGGGCGCTGGGTGAGGGCGCGACCGGTGGCGCGCTTGGTGTCCTGAATGCCGTCGCGGGTCTTGGTGGAGACGATCACCCCTTCATCCATCCATTGGCGGGCAATGGCGATGCTCGCCATAAGCAAACCACCGGGATTGCTGCGCAGATCAAGCACATATCCCTGCACGTTCTCGCCCTCCAGCTTCTTGAGGGCATCGGCCATGTCCTTGGCCGCATTGGCGTTGAACTGCTTGAGGCGGATGTAGCCGATGCGGGTGCCATCGGCGCTGGTGTTCACCTGGCTATCCACAGCGTGCAGCTCAATGCGCGCACGCACCAACGGGGTGTCTACCACCTTGCCGTCTCGGCGCAGTTGCAGGGTCACGGTGGAACCGGCCTGGCCGCGGATCAGCTTCACCGCGTCCTCGGTCGACATCCCCTTGGTGCTCTTGCCGTCGATCGACACGATCACGTCCTTCGGCATCACCCCAGCCCTGGAGGCCGGCGACCCCTCAATCGGGCTCACCACCACCAGTTCCTTGGTCTCTTTGTCGAGGCTCAGCTGAATGCCCACCCCCGAGAGCTCGCCGGAGGTGTCGATCTGCATCTCCTTGAACTCACGCGGATCCATGAACCGCGTATAGGGGTCATCCAGGCTGGCGAGCATGCCGCGGATGGCTTCGTAGCTCTCCTTGGAACTGCCGTAGGTTTTCGAGAGCACCTGACGGCGCAGGGTGCGCCATTTCTCCGGCGTGTATTTGCCGTTGATGTCCAGGTAGTCGCGGAAAACGATCTGCCAGGTCTGATCAATCACCTCCTTGGGGCTGTCGTTCACCAACGACGCCGCACTGGGCGCGAGCAGGGGTGGGAGCGCCACCACCCCCAAGGCACCAACACCCACCAGCACCAGGACCCGCTTCCCCCGAATGCTGCCCATCAACGGCTCCTGAGCCCTTCAATACGTTCAAGCTAGCCCCTGAATCGAGGCGTGAAAGGGGGGAAAACCGGAGAATCCGTCAGGGATCCACCCAGCGGCCGTCGTCTTTGATGAGAGCGATCAGGGCATCAACGCCCTCGGCCTCGGGCACGCGGCGAATCTCCTCACGGCCGCGGTAGAGGGAAATCACCCCAGGGGTCTTACCCACGTAGCCGTAGTCGGCATCAGCCATCTCACCGGGGCCATTCACGATGCAGCCCATCACGGCGATGTCGAGGCCCGTGAGATGGGAGGTTGCACTGCGCACCTTGTGCAACACCTCCTCCAGGTTGAACAGCGTGCGGCCGCAGCTGGGGCAGCTCACGTACTCCACCATCGTTTTGCGCAGGCCCAGGGCCTGGAGGATGGAGTAGCAAACGGGGATCTCCTTCTCCGGCGCCTCGGTCAGCGACACGCGGATCGTGTCGCCCAAGCCCTCAGAGAGCAGGGTGGCGATGCCGGCGGTGCTCTTGATGCGGCCGTAGTCGCCGTCGCCGGCCTCGGTCACGCCCAGGTGCAAGGGGTAGTGGAAGCCTTCCGCATCCATGCGGTCGGCCATCATCCGGTAGGCGGCCAGCATCACCGGCGCCCGCGACGCCTTCATCGAGATCACGATGTTGTGGAAGTCGAGCCGGTCGCAAATGCGGATGAACTCGAGGGCGCTCTCCACCATCCCGAGGGGGGTATCGCCGTAGCGGAACAGCATCCGCTCAGCCAGGGAGCCGTGGTTCACGCCGATGCGCAGGGCCTTGTCCTGCTCCTTCAGCAGCTTCACCAGCGGCTCAAACGTTTCGGTGATGCGATCGCCAATGGCCGCGATCTCCGCCTCAGAAAACTCCGTGCGGTTGGGGTCAGGCTTGTCGAACACGAACAAGCCCGGATTGATGCGCACCTTGTCGACGTGCTGCGCCACCTCGAGGGCGATCTTCATGCCGTTGTGGTGCACATCCGCCACCAGCGGCACCGGCTTGTAAGTGCTCTCCAGCCGCTGGCGGATCTCACCCATCGCCTTGGCATGGGCCAACGACGGCACCGTGACCCGCACGATCTCGCAGCCCGCTTCGTGCAGCCGGCGGATGCCGGCGGTGGCGCCGTCGATGTCGAGGGTGTCCTCGTTGATCATCGACTGCACCACCACCGGGTGGTCGCTGCCCATCCACAGGTCGCCCACGCGCACGCTGCGGGTTTTACGGCGGCGGATCACCGTGTCGTAACGGGGATTGATCGCTGCCTCGGTTGCCGGAGCGGAAGCCAGAGAGGCGGTCATGGCAGCAGCGCGCGCGAGGGCCGAAATGGTTGGCGCAAGCCTGTCACAGCGGAGCGTTCAATTGGGCCAGGCGCCGCTGCACGTCCTGAAGGTCGTGCCAGGTGAGCCATTTCGGGGATCCCCGCTCCTTGGACGCGTTGCGCAACAGATAGGAGGGATGCAGGATCGGCATCAACCAGCGGCCCTCCCACTGCCTCCACTGACCGCGCAGTTTGGTGATGCCGCCCTTGATGCCCAGCAGGCCCTCCACCGCCGTGGCACCGGCCAGCAGGATCACCGGCGGATCCACCAGCTGGATCTGCTGATCCAGCCAAGGCCGGCATGCGGCCATCTCCAAGGCCGTGGGCTTGCGGTTCTCCGGCGGGCGGCACTTCACGATGTTGCACACGTAGGCATCGCGGTTGCTGTCGATCCCCACGCTCTCGAGCATTCGATCGAGCAGCTGACCGGAACGCCCCACAAAGGGCTTGCCCTGCTCATCTTCCTGGGCACCAGGCCCCTCACCAATGACCATCAGCGAGGCCTGGGGATTGCCTCGGCTCACCACCACCTGGGTGCGGCTGTGGCCGAGGCCGCAGCGGCGGCAGCCGTCGCAGGCCGCGGCCACCTGATCCAGCTCCTGCTCCAGTTCGGCAGCGGAGAGGCGGCTGGCCTGGGGCGGAAACATCGTCATGGCGCCGACTTTATGCAGCGCTCATCAGCAACAGCAGGCCATTGCCTTCGGGATCGAGCAGCCACACCTCATGGCCGAAGGCTTCCTGCCGCGGCTCCTCCAACCGCTGCGCCCCCAGCGCTAGAGCCTGCTCCATCCATCGCGTCAACGCGGCCGCGCCCCCCTGGCGTTTGAGGCACAGCGAAAGACGGCCACGCCCGGGCGGCAGCGCACGCTGCCGGCTGGGGCGATAGAGCTCAAGCCATCCCATCTGCGGCAGCAACACGCGCCAATGGGCTGCACTGAAACCAGGCGAGGCCGAGGCCTGCACCAGGGCCGCGTAAAAGGCGGCGAGCTCCTTGGGCTCATCAGCAGCCAGCACCACCGCCGCCGAAACCGGCTCCATCGGGTGCAACAAGGCTGGATCTGACACGGGGCTTAGCAGGCTCGCCACTACCAAACAGTGTGCGCTGAACGCTTGCAGAGATGCGGGATACGGCAGGATGCACATCACACCGGCAAAGCCCTGCGGCGATGCCCTTTTCGTCGCTGCGCCGATGCTGCGCCCGCCCTCTCAGCGCACCCTCCAGCGCACCCTGACGCTGTCCGCCCGGGCCGAGGCTCTTCAGCCTTCCCTCACCTTGGCCATCGCCGCCAAAGCCAAGGCGCTCAAGGCCGAAGGCCACGACATCTGCAGCCTCAGCGCCGGTGAGCCCGATTTCGACACCCCCTCCTTCATCTGTGAGGCCGCTGCTGCCGCGTTGCGCAATGGCCAAACCCGCTACGGCCCCGCCGCCGGTGAACCGGCCCTGCGGGAGGCGATCGCCGCAAAGCTGAGCCGCGAGAATCAGGTGCCCACCCGCGCCGAGCAGGTGCTGGTGACCAACGGCGGGAAGCAGGCGCTCTACAACCTGTTTCAGGTGCTGCTCGGCCCCGGCGATGAGCTGCTGCTGCCCGCTCCCTACTGGCTGAGCTACCCGGAGATCGCCCGCCTGGCGGGAGCCTCCGTGCGGTTGCTACCCAGCTCGGCCGCTGAAGGATTCCGGCTTGATCCCGCCCAGCTGGAGGCCGCCATCACCCCGGCCAGCAAGCTGCTGGTGCTCAATAGCCCCAGCAATCCCACGGGGATGGTGCTGAGCCGCCAGGAGCTGGAAGCCATCGCCGCCGTGCTGCGCCGCCATCCCCAGGTGGCGGTGGTGTGCGACGAGATCTACAAATTCCTGCTGGCCCCTGGCCATGAGCACCACAGCCTCGCTGCGGTGGCGCCGGATCTTGCCGATCGCGTCTTCAGCGTGAATGGCTTCGCCAAAGGTTGGGCGATGACGGGCTGGCGCATCGGCTGGCTGGCCGGCAATGCCGCTGTGGTGAAGGCCGCGATTGCGCTCCAGAGCCAGAGCACCAGCAACGTGTGCAGCTTTGCCCAATTCGGAGCCCTCGCCGCCATCGAAGGCCCCCGCGACTGCGTGCACGCCATGGCGGAGCAATTCAACGAGCGCCGCCAACGGCTGAGCGATGGTCTGCAGGCCATCGCCGGGCTGCAGCTGCTCCCGCCAGAAGGGGCCTTCTACGCCTTCCCGGATGTGAGCAGCACCGGCCTCGACTCGATGACCTTCTGCAACCGACTGCTCGATGAGCACGGCCTGGCGGTGGTGCCCGGTGTGGCCTTCGGTGACGACCGCTGCATCCGGCTGTCCTGCGCAGCTGGCAACAGCACCATCGACGATGGGCTCAGCCGGCTCGAGGGCTTCGTGCGGAGCCTGTAAGGCGGCCGGCTCGCAGGGAGAATCAGCCTGCACCCGTTGCGGTGACCCCGCAGCTGATTCAGCAACCGAGCATGTTCAAGTTCCCCCAACGCGGCCGAGAACGTTCGGCCGCCGTGCTGGCCGGCATCGGCCTGGCCCTGGCTCCGGCGGCCCTTCCCCCCTTCAGTCCCACCCAGCTGCCTCTGCCGGCAGCCCACGCGCAGCAAACCAGCAAGCTGGTGCTGCGCATCAGCGCCATCCCCGATCAGCAGCCGGAGAAGCTGAACCGGCTCTACGGGCTTGTGGCCAATGAATTGAGCAAGCAGCTTGGCGTGCGGGTTCAGTACGTGCCCGTGACGAACTACACAGCTGCCGTGAGCGCGTTCCGCACGGGAAGCCTTGATCTCGTGTGGTTCGGCGGCCTCACCGGCGTGCAGGCCCGCCTTCAGAAACCGGGCGCCAAGGTGCTCGCCCAGCGCGACATCGACGCCTCCTTCCACACGATCTTCATCGCCAACACCAAGAGCGGGCTGAAGCCAGTCACCTCCGTGCAGGGGCTGAGCCAGCTCAAGGGCAAACGTTTCACCTTCGGCTCGGAGAGCTCCACCTCCGGGCGCCTGATGCCGCAGTATTTCCTCGGCCAGGCCGGGGTGAAGCCCAACCAGTTCGCCGGCGGTGCGCCTGGCTTCAGCGGCAGCCACGACGCCACGGTGGCCCTGGTGCAGAGCGGCGCCTATGAAGCCGGCGCCGTGAACGAGCAGGTGTGGCGCGCCAGCCTCCACAACGGCAAGGCCAACCGCTCCAAGGTGATGGCGATCTGGAAAACCCCTGGCTATCCCGATTACCACTGGATTGCGCAGCCCGATCTGGACAAACGCTTCGGCAAAGGCTTCACCAACCGGATCCAGAAAGCGATCCTGAGCTGGCGGCCGAGCAACCCGGAGCAGAAGCGGATCCTCAGCCTGTTCGGTGCTCAGCAGTTCACCACGGCCCAAGCCAGCGCCTATGGCCGGATCGAACAGGTGGGTCGCCAGATCGGCCAGATCCGCTGAGGGCGGGCGCCTGAGGCCAGCAGGCAGCAGAATCGAGGGGCGAGAGTCTCGCCCTTCCCCATGACGCTGCTGCTGGATCTGGTGCTGGTGGTGGCCGGGTTGCTGCTCTGGCAGCGCAGCTGCAGTGAGGGTGACGACGTGTGGGTGCTGTTCCTACGCTCCCTGGCCGCCATCGATCTGGCCGTGATCGCCCTGGGCAATGGCGTGCTCTGGTTGGAAATTCCCCTGCTGGTGCTGGCTCTCAGCCTGCCTTCCGTGAAACGCATCGAAGGCGAGGAGCAGCGCTGATGAATCCCCGCGGCCCCGACATCACCGAGCTGATGCTGGTGGGGCTCATCTTGGCGCTGCTCGCCTTCCGCTTTAGCTCGCTGTAGTTGAGCCGTCTCCCGCGAGCCCGCCAGGCACAGTGGGGAGTCATGGAGAGCCCAGCACCAACCCACCACAGCCTGGCCAGCGCACCCGTGCTGGAGCTGCGCCATGTGGCGGTGCCCGGGCGTGAGCAACCCCGCCTGGAGGGCATTGATCTCACCTTGAGGCCCGGCGAACGGGTGGCGTTGCTGGGCCCCAGCGGCGCCGGCAAAAGCACCCTGCTGGCGGTGGCGAATGGACTCCTTGAGCCCTCGCAGGGTGAGGTGCTTTGGAGCGGCGCCAGGCGCGCCCGCAGCCAGCGGGCTCGGCGCCGCCAGCAGGCCCGCATCGGCACCCTCTGGCAAGACCTGCGCCTCATCGAAGAACTGAGCGTGCAGCAAAACCTCAACTGCGGTCGACTGGCCCAATGGGGTTGGCCGCGCGCCCTACTCAATTTGCTGCTGCCCCTGGAGAGCGACGCCTGCGCAGAAGCCCTGCGGCAGGTGGATCTCGAACCGCAGCTGCTCAACCAACCGGTGGGCGAGCTCTCGGGCGGCCAACGCCAACGGGTGGCGATCGCCCGTTTGCTGCGCCAGCAGCCGCAACTGCTGCTGGCCGATGAACCCCTGGCCAGCCTCGATCCGCGCCTCGCCCAAGACCTGCTGCAGCTGCTGCTCGCCCAGGCCTCCGCACCGCGGGCGCTGTTATTGAGCTTGCATCGCCCCGATCTTCTGCAGGGCTTTGATCGAGTGGTGGGTCTACGCCAAGGGCGCATCCACGTCGACTGTGCCGTCAACCAGCTCCAAGACGCAGATCTCGAGGCTCTTTACGCCGGTGTGCCCGTAGCCAGCGGCGCCCAATGAAACCAGCTGCGCCGCTGCTGCTGCTGGTGCCCGCCCTGGTGCTGGTGCCCGTGATCCTGCTCCTGCCTGGGGTGGTGCATGGTGGCGGCTGGGAGCTGATCGGTGAGTTTCTGCTCGCGGCCGTCCAGCCCTCCACCGATCCCGTGGTGCTGGCATCGCTGCTGCGGGGGCTGGGGGTGACCGCCGGCATGGCGTTGCTGGGCTGGTCCGCCAGCCTGCTGATCGGCCTGATCGCCGGGTTGGCCAGCTCGCGGTTGTTGTGGCGCACGCTGATTGGCCACAGTTGGCCGGCGGAAGGGCTGCGCCGATTGCTGGCGATTCCACGCTCCATCCATGAACTGATCTGGGGTCTGTTGCTGCTGCAGGTGATCGGCCTGCAACCGGTAATCGCGGTTGTGGCGATTGCGATTCCCTACGGAGCCCTGGTGGCCCGGGTGGTGAGCGACCTGCTCGACAGCCTCAATGCACGCAACCTGCAGGCCCTGGTGGCGGCAGGGAGCCCGCCCCCGGCGGCCTTGCTCACCGCCATGGGGCCGCCGCTGCTGCCGGGGCTGATCAGCTACGGCGGCTATCGGCTCGAGTGCGCCCTGCGCAGCGCCACCTTGCTGGGGGTATTCGGCCTGGGGGGCCTGGGCAATGAACTCCTGCTCACCTTGCAATCGCTGCAATTCCACGAGCTCTGGAGTGGCCTCTGGCTGCTACTGGCGGTGATGCTGGCGCTGGAAGCCGTGATCGGCAGGCTGCGGCGGCGCTGGGGCATGCCGAGCCGCTTCAGCCTGCGGGGCAGCACGGTGGGGCGCCGGGGGCGGGAATTGGTGCTGGCGGCCCTGCTGCTGGTGCCGGTGGTGTTGGGCGTGGGGCAGGCCCTGGCCGTCGAGCCAGCGGCCCTCTTTCATTGGCAAGCACTGCCGCCCCTCCCCCCGGGCGGCTGGAGCGAAGCCCTGGCCTTGCCTTGGCCAGCTCTGGTGTTCAACACCGTACTGCTCACCCTCCTGGCTGCGGCGCTGGCGGTGGGTGTGGCACCGCTGCTCCTGTTACTGGTGGCGCCGTGGCCTTGGGGGCAGCGCTTGCTGCAACTGATCTGGGCGATCGGGCGGCTGTGGCCGCCACCACTCACGGCCCTGCTGCTGCTGTTCGTGCTCAAGCCAGGGCTGATCACCGCCGCGCTGGCCCTGGGCTTTCACAACCTGGGGATCCTGGGGCGATTGCTGCTGGAGGGCAGCGAGGCAGCCGGGCCCCAACGGCAGGAGGCCCTCAGCAGCAGTGGCTGTGGGCCGCGGTTGGCGCTGCTCTATGGCCGCTTCAGCGCCCTGGCGCGCTCCTACCTGGCCTATGGCGCCTACCGGGCCGATGTGATTCTGCGGGAAACGGTGGTGGTGGGGCTGGTGGCCGGCACAGGCCTGGGCAGCCAACTCAACCAGAGCCTGAGCGCCTTCGCCTTCGATCAACTGGTGCTGCTGCTAGCGGCTTACGCGGTGCTCACCCTGCTGGGGGAAGATCTCAGCGACCGCGCCCGCCAACGGCTGCTGCAGCGATGAGCGTTCCGATTCCCCGCAAGCTGATCGTGCTGGGGGACAGCGGTGTGGTGGGCTGGGGAGATCCAGAAGAAG
This sequence comes from Synechococcus sp. HK05, assembly GCF_019104765.1. NCBI lineage: Bacteria > Bacillati > Cyanobacteriota > Cyanophyceae > Synechococcales > Synechococcaceae > Synechococcus > Synechococcus sp. HK05. The sequence continues at coordinate 343,696 of NZ_JAHRXJ010000004.1, forward strand.
GCGGTTGGTGCGAACGCCTCCGCCGCCACTGGATGGGGCTACCCCAGGGGCCCGTGCTTTACCCGCTCGGTGTGCGAGGAGATGGGCTCGAGCGTGTGGCAGCCCGGCTCCAGCAGGAGGTGAGCTGCCGCGGCGAACTGCGCCGGCAGCTGCCCCAGGGCATCCTGCTCTCGGTGGGCCTCAATGACACCGCCCGTGTAGGCCGTGCCGATGGACGCCCCCAACTCGATGCCGATGCCTTTCTCTTCGGGGTGCAGCAGGTGCTGCAGCAGGCCAAAGCCCTGGCGCCGGTGTTGGTGCTGGGCCTCACACCGGTGGATGAAGCCGTGATGCCCTATGCGGATGTGCTCTGGTACCAACTGGAGCATGTGCGCCGCTACGAGGGCCTGCTGGAAGAGGCCTGCCTCGAGGCGGATGTGCCGTTTCTGCCGCTGCTGGAGGGGTTACTGCAGGACCCCCATTGGTTGCAGTGGTTGAGCAGCGATGGGTTACACCTCAACAGCGAAGGCCACCGCCAGGTGTACGAACGGGTGCGGCACTGGCCGGCCCTGTTGCAGTGGGCCGACCTGCAACCGCTCACGATCAGCAGCGTCAGCGCCTGATCACCCCGCAGCAAGGCGCCCTCCCCCAAACGGGGGAGACCCGCTCCACCGCTGAGGTGGAGCCTGGAGCTGCTCGGGCAAGCGAGCGTGAAAACACGCAACCGCACACACCCGATGCACACCCTCACCCCCCGCGCCGACTTCAGCCAGCGCAATGCCGCCCTGCTGGCGGCTTACCAGCAGTGCCGCAGCACCACCAACCGCAATGCCGTGATCCACGCCAACCTGCCGCTGGTGTGGCGGGTCGCCCGCCAGGAATCGCAACGCAGCGGCCATAGCTTCGACGACCTCACCCAGGAGGGCTGCCTGGGGCTGATCAAAGCCGTGGAGCGCTTCGACCCCGGGCGGGGGCACAGCCTGAGCACCGCGGCGGTTCCGTGGATTCGCGGCGCGATCCGTCACTACCTGCGCGATCGCTCGCACACCATCAGCGGCAGCCACCACCTGCTTGAGCTGCATCGCCGCGGGCAGGTCCTGCAGGAGCAGCGCCAGCAGCAGGGCCTCGCCCCCCTGAGCGCGGGCGCCCTGGCCACTGCCTTGGGCTGCAGTCTCGAGCGCTGGCAGCTGGCCCTGGCGCGGCGACGCAGCCTGCAGTTGGCCAGCCTGGAGCAACCGCACTTTGATGATGACGGCGAACTCACCCCCCTGGTGGAGCAGCTACCCGACAGCAGGGGCAACGATCACTACGCTCCAGTGCTCCGGCAGGAGCAACGGCGCCAACTCTGGCGGGTGCTATGCCGGTTGGAGCGGCGGCAGCGGCGCTGGATCCTGGGGCGGCTCCTTCAGCGCCACACCTGGGGGCAGCTGGCCAACGGCAGCGGCCTGAGTGCCAAGGCCATGCAACGGCGCTACAACCTGCTCCTGCAAGAGCTGCGTCAGCAGCTCACGCCCCTGATGAGCAGCTGACCCCTCAACCCAGGCCTAACCACTCCGCCGCCGCCATGGCGATCACGGCGGCGAGGGTGGTTTGCAGCGCATTCACCAACTCATTGCTGAGCCAAATGCAGCGCTGCTGCAGGCCCGCCCCGATCAGGCTCTCCAGCAGGGTGGCCAGCAAGCCCACCAGTGTCACCACCGCCCAAGCCAAGGGGTTCTGCAGCAGACCCAGCTGCAGCATCACCAGCGCCATCAGGGCACTGCCCATCAGGCTCGCAGCGGTGCCCTCCAGGGAGATCGCTCCCTCGGTGCCGGGAGGCACGGGCTGCAGGGTGGTGATCAGCACGGTGCGTCGACCCCAGCGCTTGCCGATCTCGCTACCGAACGTATCGGCCAACTTGGCACTGAAGCTGGCCGCGAACCCGAGTCGCAGCAGGGTGACCGGCGCCGAAGGCAGCAGGGTGAGCAGCGCCAAGGCGGCACCCGTGGCGGCAGATCCCCACACGTTTTCAGGGCCCCGCCGGCCGCCGCGGGCCTCCGCCAGCCCATCGGCCTGCTTGCGCCGGAAACCCAGCCGCGTCACCAGCGAACCCAGGCCGAGGTAGAGCACCACGGCCCACCAGCCAGCCCAACCGAAGCTGCCCATCAGCAACGTGCCCAGGATTCCGGCGTGCACCCAACCGGCGCGGGTGAGCAGGGGCAGCCGCTGGGCGGCGGCGATCAGGGCGGCATTGATCACCAACGCCAGCGCCCAGTGCTGCACACGGTCGGCACTGAGCAGCACCTGAAGCTCCAGCATCCCCATCAGGCCCGTGGAGGCCAACGCAACACCGGCCCAGCACAACACAACCGGCGCGCTTCTGTTGCACTGCCCTAAGGGATCGTCCCTGAGGCACCGCTGGCGGCGGATAATCCAGCCATCCGCCACAGAACCGGCGCCATGGTGTTCAACCGCAAGGGCAGCTTCTTCCTCAACCTCGATGAGAAGGCCCCCGCGGCGCCCGCCGCCGTGGCCCCGGTGGCTGAGCCCAAGAAGGCCGCCGGGAAGCCCAAGGCCAAAGCCGCGGCTGCGGTGAAGCCTGAAGCCAAGCCGGAGGCAGCCGCCCCTACAGCGAGCGCTGCGGCCCCCAGCGGCAAGGTGCTCACCACCGCCGAAGCCATCGCCGCCGAGCTGGCAGCCGAACAGGCCGCCAAGCCCGCAGCCACCCTCTCCACCTTTGCCCCCGAGTGCGTTACCGCCGGTGGTGCACTGCCGATGCGCCGCCGGCGCGGGGGCGCCAACCTGGCGTCCTTCCGCAGCATGGCCGGCGGACTGTTCGGCAAAAAGTGAGCGCCGGCCACAGCTGAGCTGGCTTTGATCAGCCCCTGGCCACGCGCCAGTGGCTGATCAAAGCCGCAGCGGCCACTCCAGCAGTGGAGCTGCGCAGGATCGTGGGCCCCAACTGCACCGGGCTCCATCGGCAGGCAATCGCCTGCTCCTCTTCGGCAGGGCTCCAGCCGCCCTCCGGCCCACAGGCCAGCCACACCTCTTCACAGGGCGGGGCCGTTGCACTGGGCAGCGCGTCCACCAAGAGCGGCAGGGCCTCCTGCCGCGTGGTGGCCCAGAACCGCAGCATGCCAGCTGAGCAGGGGCCCGAACCAGCGCTGAACAGTTCAGGCAATGGGGTGGGTGGATCGATCTGGGGCAACCAGAGGCGCTCACACTGTTCAGCCGCTTCTGCCGCGATGCTCTGCCACCGCTCCGGCCGCAGCTGACCCTGCACGGCGGTGCGCTCGCAGAGCAGCGGCACGAGCCGATCCACACCGAGCTCCACCGCCATCCGCACCAGGAGCTCAAAATCCCGCTTCACCACAGCGGCCGCCAGCACCAAGGCCGGCTGATCCTTGGGCCGGCTGAGCAGCGGTTCGGCCAGGGGCTGCAGCAGGCGGGCCCGCTCCCGATCGAGCAACTCGGCCTCCCAGAGGTGGCCGCCGCCATCCACCACGGCAAAACGATCCCCCGGGCCATAGCGCAGCACTTTGCACAGATAGCGGCTGTGCTCGGCAGAGAGGGGCAGTACGCCCTCAACAGAGACCTGCTGCAGCCGGGGCGGCGGGATGAACAGGCGCCGGCATTCGCGCGCCATGGTCAGGCGCCGGGATCGCGCAGGCTGGTGAACAGATTGTCGGGCTCGTCCTCCACGGGCCAGTCGTCGTTGACACCGCCGATCAGCAACTCCTGGATCTCCACCACATCGGTATCGAGCTGGCGCAAGGTATTGATCAGAACATCGAGGGCAAGGGCATCACTGGTGCCCAGATCCAGCCAGCAGCGAGCCCACTCACCGCGGTAGTCCATCTCGCCCATGTTGTGCATCAGGGCCGGCATCGCCCGGGCAGCGGTCTCGGCGTCGTACGCCATGCCGCTCAGTTCCGCGCCCTCCTCCTGCACCTGCAGGTTTTCGGCGTTGAACCCGCCGAGCTTGCCCAGGAAAAACCAGCTGTCGAAGGCTGTTTCGATGTAGCCCCGCTCCCCCTGGCCGGGTGCATGGCTGAAGCGCAGCCAGATCCAGCAATTGAAGGGATCGAATTCGCGAAAGCGGATCTCCATCGGGGCAGGGCGCAGCGCAGCGTTGCCTCCATCAAACATGCTGGGGGCACCGCCAGGCCATGCCGCCATTCATGCTGGAGCTGAGGTCGCTGCACTACCACCCGGCCACGGCCCAGGAGCCGGTGCTGCGGGGGCTCGATCTGCAGCTGCACGTGGGCCAGCCTGCGCTGGTGGCCGGACGCAGCGGTTCGGGGAAATCCACCCTGCTGGAGGTGATCTGCGGCTTGGCGGAACCCACCGGGAGTCGCCGCTCAGCGAGCGGGGGCGGCTCGATCCGCTGGAACGCTCAAGTGCTCAATGCCCGTCAACGGCGCTGGCTCTGCGGCTTGCTGTTCCAATTCCCTGAACGCCATTTCCTCGGGCTCAGCGTGGGGCAGGAGCTGAAGCTCGGCCAACGCCGCGTGCCCTCTGAGCGCATCGAAGCAGTGCTGCACCAGGTCGGGCTCGATGGGATCTCCCTGCAACAGGCACCGGAAGCCTTGAGCGGTGGTCAACAGCGCAGGCTGGCCCTGGCGGTCCAGCTGCTGCGCAACCCCAAGGTGCTGCTGCTAGATGAACCCACCGCGGGCCTGGATTGGTCGGTGCGCGGCGAAATCCTCTCGCTGCTGGCCGAACTGGGGCGCGAGCGGGTCTTGTTGGTGGTGACCCACGAACCCGACCTCTTTGACGCCTGGGTGGCTCCCGAGCAGCGTTACCGCTTGCAGGGCGGCGTGCTGCAGCCCCTCGAGCACGCCGTGCGCTGAATACAGTGCCCACTTCGGGCGTAGGCGCAGAGGCCATGGCGGATCAGTTGGTGCGAGCAACGGCAGCCGGCGGTGGCATCCGCTTGGTGGCAGTGAGCACCAGCACCGTGGCCCGCTACGCGCGGCGGCGCCACAAGCTCTCTTATCTCACCTCCGCCCTGCTGGGCCGCGCCATGACGGCGGGCCTGTTGCTGGCCAGCTCCATGAAGGTGCGCCACGGGCGGGTGAATCTGCGCATCGCCTCCGATGGCCCGATGCGCGGCTTGATGGTGGATGCCGGCCGCGACGGCACCGTGCGCGGCTACGTGGGCAACCCCGGCCTGGAACTCGATCTGGTGGAGGAGGCCGGCGGGCTGCACCAGTTTGATTTCAAGCAGGCCACCGGCACCGGCTACCTGCATGTGGTGCGTGATCTCGGCGAGGGTGAACCGTTCAGCTCCACCGTGGAATTGGTGAGCGGCGGCATCGGCGACGACGTGGCCTCCTACCTGCTGCACTCCGAGCAGACCCCATCGGCGGTGTTCGTGGGCGAGCAGATCGATAGCTCCGGCTTGAAGCATGCGGGCGGCGTGCTGGTGCAGGTGCTCCCCAAAGCCGCCCGTGAACCGGCGCTGGTGGCCCTGCTAGAGGAGCGCTGCAAGGAGATCAGCGGCTTCAGCCAGAAGCTCGCCGCCTGCGAAGGCAATCTCGAAGCGTTGCTGCGCGAAATCTTCCCCGACCTCGATCCCCAGCTGCTCGACGACGCGGAAGCCTCCCAGGAGATCACCTTCCACTGCCCGTGCAGCCGCAAGCGCAGCGTGAACGCGCTGAAGCTGCTGGGCGAAACCGAGCTCAGCGAGATGCTCCAGCAGGACGGCAAAGCCGAACTCACCTGCCACTTCTGTAATGAGATCTACGAAGTGGGCAGCGGTGAGCTGCAGGAGCTGATCAACGAGCTGGCCGCCGCCTGAGCTCAGGCGATCAGCAGCGCACCCAGCAGCAACAGCGCCAGGGCTGGCAGGCTCTGCACCTGGGGCGGTGCCAACGGCAGACCGAGCGGCAGCGAGGGGTCGATGGCACTCACCAACAGCCCACCCAACAGCAGACCCAGGCTGAGCAGCAGCACACTCCACCCCACCGCCGGCAGCAGCCGGCCGAGCCGGCGCTGCAGGTTCACCACGGTGAGAACGGTGGCAAAGGCCAGCACCAGCTCGGCGTTGCCAGCGGGCGTGAGCAGCAGCACCGCCAGCAACACAGCGCCACCGGCGAGGGGAAACCAGCGCTCGCGCCCCTCGGCCAGGGCCACACTCGGCAGGGCTGGAGCGCTGAGCTTCAGGGCAGGCCTGGGCAGCGCGGGCAAGTTGGGCAACGAGGGCAGCGAAGGCTTGGCGGCCGATGGGCCGGCGGCGGGTTTGGCGGCCTCGCGCTGGGAGGCGTTGAGGGCAGCTGTGCTCACCTTGCCCTGCTGACGCTCCTTGAGCCGATCCATCAACACGGCGTCGTAGGCAGCTTCGATGCGCGCCCGGGCCATGGGCTCCTCGCCCACCTCCTCGAGCCGTGCCTGTTTGGCGGCCTGCACCGCATCGAAGCTGGCATCAGCGGTGATGCCCAGACGCTCGTAGGGGTTCAGCGAACCGGGCTGGGCAGGGCCACCGGATGGATCAGTTCCCTGGGTCATGCCGCGGCTGGAGGTTGCAGTGCGATGGCTCCAGCCTAGAGAGGGAAAGCGGCTGAAGCCTTGGCTCAGAACAGGGGTTCGCTATGGCGGTAGCCGCCCTCAAGCTGCAGCAGGCGGCGCTGCAGTTCAGCCTCATCGCGCTGCAGCCAGCAACGGCGCTTCAGCAGGGGCATCTGCGGCGGCAGGTGGCTGCCTTCGCGCATCTCCACCGCCGCCGAACCCGGCGTGGGGCCGGGCACGAAATTCACGTAGTCGCACCCGCCATCGTTGCGGGGTCGTACAAGCCAGAGGGGCCTCGCCATCGCCAGAACCGCCGTTGTGACCTTTCTTCGTAAAGATTCTGGCGGGGCCCAGAGGCAGCCGTGGCTTGCCGGCGGGATCCGAGCTGATCAGCGGTGGATGGGAGCGCGATCAGAGCGCAATCGGCTCCACCCCGCTCACCACCGGTGCCACAGCGCTCAGTTCGAGATCGGGATGGTCTTCGCCCAGCTGGTTGAGGTTCCACTCGTTCTTGAACAGCAGCACCGGCCGGTCCCAGGCGTCGCGCACCGTTTTGCAGTTGAAGATGCGGCCCACCTTCTCCAGCGCCGGCCAGCCGCCGACCACCCAGCGCGCCACCGAGAAGCCCAGGGGCTCGAGACGGGTTTGAACGCCGTATTCGTTCTCCAGGCGGTATTGCACCACCTCCAACTGCAGCTGACCCACCGCCGCCAGGATCGGATCGCGCTTGCTCTGGTCGGTGTCGTAGAGGATCTGCACCGCTCCCTCTTCGCGCAATTCATTCACGCCCTTGCGGAAACTCTTGAAGGCTGAAGGGTTGGGATTGCGCAGCCAAGAAAAGATCTCCGGGCTGAAGCAGGGGATCCCTTCATATTCCACCTTCGGCCCCAGATACAGGGTGTCGCCAATGGCGAACATGCCGGGGTTGTTCAGGCCGATCACATCACCGGGGTAGGCATCGTCCACCACCTCGCGGTCTTGGCCGAACAGCTTCTGGGGGCGCGAGAGGCGAATCGTCTTACCGGTGCGGGCATGCTGCACCGTCATGTCTTTTTCAAACTTGCCGCTGCACACCCTCACAAAGGCCACACGGTCACGGTGGCGGGGGTCCATGTTGGCCTGCAGTTTGAACACAAAGCCGCTGAAACCAGGCCGCACCGGCTCGATCTCACCAGCACTACTACTGCGGGGAATCGGCTTCTGCGCCAGCTCCAGGAAGGCATCGAGGAACGGGCGCACGCCGAAGTTGGTCATGGCCGAGCCGAAAAACACCGGGCTCAGCTCACCGGCATGCACCAGCTCGAGATCGAGCTCATTGCCGGCGGCCTCCAACAGCTCCAGCTCCTCCAGCGCTGCATCCAACAGCTCGGGCTCCACCGCACCGCTGCTGCGGGCCTCCTCCACGCTCAACACCTTCTCTTCGGAGGTGCGGCCGCGCTCGGCCCGCAAAAACAAGATCACCTCTTTGCTGCGGCGATCGATCACACCGCGGAAGCGATCGCCACTGCCGATCGGCCAGTTCACCGGCCAGCAGGCCAGGTCGAGCTCCTGCTCGATCTCATCGAGCAGCTCGAGGGGCTCGCGCCCCGGCCGATCCATCTTGTTGATGAAGGTGAAGATGGGGATGCGCCGCATGCGGCACACCTCAAACAACTTGCGGGTTTGCGGTTCGAGGCCCTTTGCCGCGTCTTCGAGCATCACCGCGTTATCGGCGGCGGCGAGGGTGCGGTAGGTGTCTTCGGAGAAGTCTTGGTGGCCGGGGGTATCGAGCAGGTTGATCGTGCTGCCGCTGTAGTCGAACTGCAACACCGTTGAGGTGATCGAGATGCCCCGCTGCTTCTCCAGCTCCATCCAGTCGGAGGTCACCTTGCGCTGCTCGCCCTTGGCCTTCACCGCACCGGCCTGCTGGATCGCACCCCCGTAAAGCAGCAGCTTCTCGGTGAGGGTGGTCTTACCCGCGTCGGGGTGGGAGATGATCGCGAAGTTGCGGCGGCGCGCCACTGCCTCGGCCAAGGCCTGAAGCTCGGGGGTGGCGGCAGGGGCAGTGGTGCTGGTCATCGGGCCAGCCTCTCAGAGCAGCCGGCCCCACACCTCGAGATAGCGATCGTCCACCGGCGCCACCTGCAACTGATCCACCAAGCCCGCATCCCCCAGCTGCTGCTGCACCTCCTCAGGCGTGAAGGCCGCATGCAGCGAAGCGATGTAGTCGTGCTGAAGCACCAGCGGTGCATCGGACAGATAGCGCTGCTGCAGCGCAAGGGCCGCCTCCGGCGTGGGCGGCCGGCGCAGATCCTTGATGAACACACACGCGCCCGGCGCCCCCAGCTGCCGCACCGCCTGCCAGAGCACAGCGGGGTGATGCAGGTGGTGCAGAAGGCTGTTGCTCACCACCGCCGTAAACCCGCCCGGCAGCGACGGATCCGGCAGGCAGCGCTGCTCGAAACGCAGTCGCTGCTGCAGCGCCGGCCTGCGACCCAACTCCTGGAGCCCGGGAGCAAGCATGGCTGCAGCACCATCGAGACCCAACACCTGCGCGGTGGGGAAGCGCTCGGCCAGGCGAAAGCTGATGTTGCCGGGTCCGCAGCCGAGGTCGACCACAGCCGCACCAAGACCATCGGGGAACAGTTGCACCAGCCGCTCCATCAGCTGCTGGTCTCCAGCGCTGAAATCGGCGGCGGCGTAGGCCAGGGCCTGATCCAGGCCTTCCATCAACTCCGGCTCAGGCGTGCGCTGCATCGGTCTGGTTGAGCATCAGGGTCTGGGTGGGGAAGGGAATCTCGATGCCCGCACGGGAGAGGCTGTCGATGATGCGGCGGTTCAGCTCATGCAGGCTGTCTTCGAAAGCGTCGTGATCGGCTTGGTTCGAGCTGAACTCGACCACATGGTCGTAACTGAAGGCGGCAATGCGCTCTAGCCGGCAGGCATGAAACTGGAGAGCCGTGTCTTGCTCCACCACCTGCTGCATCAGGGCTGGGATCTGACGCAGCTGCTCCACCGTGGTGCCGTAGGCAATCCCCAGGGCAATTTCGGAGAGCTGCGCGCGTTCCACCAGCTCCTCCAGATGCACCAAGAGCTGCTCCCGCAGGCTCAGATAGGCCGTCCAACCGTGCAGTTCCACCATCGCAAACACGATCAGGGCAGGGCTGGAATCATCGGGGCGGCGCTCAAGGGTGACCAGCGGCTCAATCAGTTCGCCGACTCCCCCCACGAGGCGACGACCCTGGCGCAGCAATTCCTCGAGCTGGAAGGGAGACCAAGCCCCCTCCAGCTGGAGCCGCAGCTCGAGCGCCTGGGTGGGGGGCTGATCGCTCCGCATTCCCCGGCGTGAGTAGTTCACGATCGTGGCCTCCTCCGCCACGGAATTGGGGATGGTGACGCGGCTCTCCAGGGTTTGAAGCTCAAGCGAGCGCAGGCCGATCTTGGTGATGTAGCCAAGGTTCTCGCCCACACGACAAAACTCACCCACCCGCAGGGGGCGATCGGTCTGGATGGAGAGACCGGCAAACAGATTTCCGAGCAATTTGGAGGCACCAAGACCGATGGCCAGGCCGGGCACCGCTGAAAACGCCAACACGGTGTTGGCCGGGAGGCCCAACACAATCAACAGCCGGTAGCCCAGGGCCACCGCAGACAGAGCACCGATCGCACGGGTGAGCGGCATCACAAAATTGTTGATGCGCTGCAGTTGCAAATTGGAGGTACGTCCACGCACACGCGCCAACAGCTCCGCACTACTGCGACCAACGGCTTCAAAGAAGTAGAAGACGAAGAAACCAGCGACCACGTACCACACCACATAAAAGAAGTAGGTAGCAATCACCAACGGAAGACCCGTGAGATTAACCACGTCGTCCACAAAGGTCTTCACCAGGCGCGTCAGCGGCAACAAGGGCATCAGGATCAGGAAGCGCCTCCAGGCCAGGGCGTCAAGATTCCAGGCCTGTCCCTCCTTCCCGCGGCGGGGTTGATCGCGATAACTGTCGAGCAGCAAGCGAATCAACCAGAAGAGAACGGCCAGAAAAAGCAGTAGAGCCAGAACAACACAGGCAATTTGAAAGAGGGTTTGATCATCGATCGGAACTTCCAACACACGCCGCAGCGATAACGGCAACGCCAGATACCAGTCGGGCGGCACGAGATAACCAGGTGTATAAACGAAGTCCTGGAAGAATTCAGGGGTAGCAAAGGGCTGCTCAACCACCGGATAATCCCGAATCTCGCGGTACATCTCGCGAATCCCTGCAACCGTCTCTGCCGAGAACAGATAGTTCTCATTCTCAGGGTGGTCTTCCAGAATGGATGTGAGCGTGATCGCCGTTCCCGGAATACGCCAGGATTCAGAGGGACTGGTGCGGCGATCATTGATCGCCTTCATCCCTACGGCATCTGGAATGTCAATCGACTGAAAGCTATGGCTGAATACATAATCGAGCACATGTTTCAACTGAATCGCCGCCTCTTCCGCCATGTCGACCCGAACACTTTCCGGAAACGACGACGCATCCAGCGCTTTCACGGCCAGCTGAAACAACAGATCCGTGTCGGAGATCTGCTCCTCGCGCTCCCTAGCGCTACGGCTGTCCTCAGCGTCTGAACGGGGCCGGCCAAGCTGCTCGGAGCGGCGACCCACCTCAGCCATCACGGCATAGAAGTTGAGAAGGGTGTGCCGCGGGCTGTCGCCCACCACCGTGTTGAGCACCACATCCGACCAGGCAGCTGCCGCGCGCTGGAGCTCTGGATAGAAGGGTTGCTGCTCAATCGGAATCGGCGCCATGGCCAAGCCCGATGGCATCGCTGCCCCAGCAAGCGGCCTGACGGCCAGCGGCGCCGCCTGCAAGGGTCCAAAGCCCTGCAAAGCGATGCACACCACCGCTGTGAGGGCCAGCAGAAAACGAAATCGAGGCAAGCGAGACCATCGACGCATCACACCGGCAGCAACGGAGAAGACTGCGCGCAATCTGCCAAAAGCCGCTGCAAGGCGCTGCATAGCGCAACATCCACGCAATTAACCCCGCCAGTAGTGGCAACGGCTGCTTGCAGCCCCCACCAGTGGCGTTATGGTTCGGGCACTGTTTAGACCTGCCGCACGTGACCCTGTCAGTACCTGGACCCACCGCTGCCGCCATGGGCGAGCCCCTCAAGGGACCCAGACCTGACTTCCCAGCCACGGCGCCTGCGGCCAACCCGGTTTTCTATCGCACCTATTCCCGCAAAACCGCCAGCGGCCGCGAGAGTTGGCAGCAGGTGGCCGAGCGCAACCTCGAGGGCCTGCGCAAGCTGGGCCACCTCAATGCCGACGAAGTGGAGCTGCTGCGCCGCATGCAGCTCGAGCAGAAGGCCCTGCCCTCCGGCCGCTGGCTCTGGATCGGCGGCACTCCCTGGATCGAACAGAGCGAAAACTTCTCTGGTTCTTACAACTGCACCTCCACCAACCTGGTGGATTGGGAAGCCTTCGGTCTGATGATGGACCTGGCGATGATGGGGTGTGGCACGGGCGCCATCATTGAGCCGCACCTGATCAGCCGCCTGCCGGTGGTGCGGAATCAGCTGTCGATCCAAGCGGTGAGCGACATCGGCGCCACTCCCGCCGGCCAGCGTCAGGAGCACACCAGCCATCGCATCGAAGGCCAGCAGGTTTTCATCAAGGTGGGCGACACCCGCCGCGGCTGGGTGGACAGCTACCAGCTGCTGCTCGAGCTCTGCAGCGATGAGCGCTTCGATGCCGAGGCACCCATTGAGATCCATGTAGACCTCGCCGATGTGCGCCCCGTGGGCGAAACCCTCAAGGGTTTCGGCGGCATGGCCAACCCGGTGAAGCTGAAGGATCTCTACGGCCGCGTGGCCCAGATCCTGGGCAAAGCCCAGGGACGGCAGCTCACCTCAGTGGAGTGCTGCCTGCTGATCGATGAAGCGGCCGTGACGATCGTGGCCGGCAACATCCGCCGCAGCGCCGGCATGCGCCAGTTCGCCGCCGACGATCTCTCCGCCGCTGGTGCCAAAGAAAACCTCTGGCAGCAGGACAGCGAGGGCAACTGGCGCATCGACCCCGAGCGCGATGCCCTGCGCATGGCGAACCACACCCGTGTGTTCCACACCCGCCCCGATCGGGCCACGGTGCTGGAGGCGGTAACCAAGCAGTTCCACTCCGGCGAAGGCGCCATCCAGTTCGCCCCGGAGGCGATCGCCCGCTCCAACGCCGACCTGCTCCACACCCCCGAGCTGCGGGCTGAATTCATCGAGATCTATTGCGACCAAGGCCGTGAGGAAGCCGGCCGCTGGCTCACCACCCACCACAGCGAGATCAGCTCAGCCGAGCTGGAGCATCGCCTCGGCCGCTACGGCCTCAACCCCTGCGGCGAGATCCTCGGCGCCGACTTCCACTGCAACCTGGCCGAGGTGCACCTCAACCGCATCGACCCCGATGATCTGGTGGCCCAAGAAGAGGCCTTCACAGCCGGTGGCCTGGCCGTGGCCTGCCTGCTGAACCACCGCTTTGAGGTGGAGCGCTACCGCCAGAGCCGTTCCTGGGATCCGATCGTGGGCGTGAGCTTCACCGGCCTTTTCGACTTCTTCGTGCACGCCTTCGGCACCCCCTGGCTGCAGTGGTGGGAAGCCGGTCGCCCCGAGACCGAAGAAGGCCGCAGCTTCAAGGCGAAGGAGGCGGAGTATCTGAGCCGCTGGAAGGAGATCGTGAACAAGGCCGTGTGGGATTACTGCGATCGCCACGGCCTGCGCCGCCCCAACCGCTGCACCACCGTGCAACCCGCCGGCACCAAGAGCCTGCTCACCGGCGCCTCCCCCGGCTGGCACCCCCCCAAGGCGCAGCGCTTCATCCGCCGCATCACCTTCCGCAAGAACGATCCGGTGGCACTCGCCTGCATGGACTACGGCTACACGATCGTGCCGTCGCAGAGCGATAAGGACGAGCAGGGTCGCCTGCTGAACGATCCGTTTGATCCCCGCTGCACCGAGTGGCTGGTGGAGATCCCCACCGAAGTGAGCTGGGCCAACATCCCCGGCGCCGATGCGGTGGAGATCAACAACTTCTCCGCCATGGCCCAGTTCGACTTCTACATGCAGGTGCAGCAGCACTACACGGCCCACAACACCTCAGCCACCGTGGAGTTCCGCGAGCACGAAATCGAGCCCCTCACCGATGCGATCCACACCGCGATCGACAAAGGCCAGGGCTACATCTCCGCTGCGCTGCTGGCGCGCTTCGATGCCAACGCCACCTTCCCGCGCCTGCCGTTTGAGCCCATCGATCACGCCACCTACGAGCAACTGCAAAGTGAGGTGGTGAGCCGCCGCCGCACCAGCGACTTCTTCGAAGCCCTGCAGCGCTACGACGGCGGCGAACTGATGGAAGCCGGCCCCGCCGGCTGCGACTCCGACAAGTGCCTGCTGCCGCTGGCCAAGCCGGAGAACTGATCGCAGGGGTGAGCACGTTGCTCCGCATCGGGCCAGCCCTGCTGCTGGCCCTTCATCTGCCTACCGGACTGGCGGCTGAACCATCGGCGAAACCTGAGGCATCAGCGGCCGATGGGCTCGGCGCTGCCTTTACAGCCCTGAACCGCTGCAGCGCAACCCGAACGCAAGACAGCTGCCTGGCAGCCAAGAGTGCACTGGAGGCTCTGATCCGCCAGGAGGAATCGCCCGATGCACGGCTGAGCCGCCCCCGCTGCCTGGGGGCACTCACCCATGTGGAAACGGTGCTGGCTGCGTTTCGCTGGCGGCTCGAGAACAGCGCCAACCTGCAGAGCGTGATCGATGCGGCAACGGTGCAGTGCACCGATCCCTCAGCGACTGTCGGCCAGTAGATCAAGGGCGATGGCGAGCTGCTCCAGCAGCTCGCAGCAGCGCTCGTAGTGCAGCTCGGGCGCCAGGCTCACCGGCAGGGTTTCGATCAAATCAGCCAGCTCCCGCGTGCGCAGGGCGAGCAGGTTGGTGGAGAGAACAGCCATGGCAGCAACGACAACCCCAGAGGCGCCACCCCAAGCTTGAATTGCGATCTCATGAGTCCCGAACGAGATCAGCCAGGGGTTGCCGGTCGTGAGACACTCTCCTTGGCCCATTGGGTCGGCCCCCTGGAGAGGTGGTCGAGTGGTTGATGGCTCCGGTCTTGAAAACCGGCGAAGTGAAAGCTTCCGTGGGTTCGAATCCCACCCTCTCCGCTTCAATGTCAGCTCGAGTTCCCAAGCACAGCGAGGGCACTCGGGCTTTTTGTTGCTGCACATCCGGATCAGCCAAAGCAGCCTGGCGTGCGTGAACGAGCGGCTTCTCTGGCGCTGCCGGCACCCAATGCAAAGCACGCCGGCACGAGCCGCCGTGCCCCCTGGCAACACGCGGCCGTAGGCCGTGTCGTGCCACTCGCGGCTGAGATTGGCGGAATTTGAATCTTGCCGAATCCACTGCCATGGGCCAGTGAGATCAGAAAGTCTTCAGATTCGCCTCAGGTTCCCGCCGCCTGAGTGCAGCCGTTGACACACCAGCACCCGCTGCGGCGCGGTTGCATGGGCGTGGTATTCACCCCTGTATGGCCTACGAACCCGGAACGACCGATTGCCGCGTGCTGATCGACAGCAAGGCCCAGATCGAGGCGATCCTGCTCAACCTCGCCAAGCTGGAGCACACCGAACACATCCGCCAGCAGTTGGTGGCTGTGCACAACCAGCTGGAGGGGCTGCACGAGCTCAGGCGCCAGAAGCGCAGCGCCAGCCTCAGTGCCGCCTGATCCAGCTCAGGCCAGGCCGCTTAGGCTCACGCGATGATCTTTGACAACGACAAGCGGCCGGCCTGGCTCAACTGGCTGTTTCTTGCCATCTTCCTCTGGTCGAGCTGGCAGCTGGCTGGCATGTGGTTCAGCCAGCTTCACGGGTAGGCGTTCGGCACGAAGAACTGCTCGTTGATCGGCGGCCGCTTGTAGCCCTTGGCGCTGCGGCGCGGGGGCAGCTTCTGGGCCGGTGGGGTCATGTCTTCGTAGGGCACCTTGCTGAGCAGGTGCCGGATGCAGTTAAGTCGTGCCCGGCGTTTGTCGTCGGCCTCCACCGTGAACCAGGGGGCTTCGGGGATGTTGGTGTGGGCGAACATCTCATCCTTCGCCCGAGAGAACTCCAACCAGCGATCGCGCGACTGCAGATCCATCGGGCTGAGCTTCCAGCGCCGTGCCGGATCATCGATGCGGGCCTGAAAGCGTGCCTCCTGTTCAGCATCGCTTACGGAAAACCAATACTTGAGCAGCACGATCCCGGAGCGCACCAACATCCGCTCGAATTCCGGGCACGACTGCTCAAATTCCCGCAGCTCCGCTTCGCTGCAGAAGCCCATCACCCGCTCCACGCCGGCGCGGTTGTACCAGCTGCGATCAAACAGCACAATCTCCCCGCCTGACGGGAAGTGCTCCACGTAGCGCTGGAAATACCACTGACTGCGCTGCTGATCGCTCGGCGTACCGAGGGCCACCACCCGGCATCCGCGGGGATTGAGCGGTTCGGTGATGCATTTGATCGTGCCGCCCTTGCCGGCGGCATCACGGCCTTCAAACAGCACCATCAGGCGAAAGCCGGTGGCCTTCACCCAGTACTGCATCTTCACCAGCTCCACCTGCAGCCGCGCCAGCTCCTGGTCGTAGAGCTTGCGCTTCAGGCGGGGGCGGCTGGCGTCATCGCCCGTCATCGCCGCAGGTTCCCTTTGCTGGGTTTGGGTGGTTCGGCAACCAGCAACGCCCGCACCAGACGCACCAATCCAGCCACCAACAGCAGCAGCGCCGAGAGCGCCAAGGCCACCAGCACCAACACAGCCAGCAGCTGCAACACACCCATCAACAGCTGCGAGAGCCCACCGATCAGGTGGCCGATGGCGGTGCTGATCAAGAGCAGGCTGTCGAGATCGATCAGCTCGGGCAGCTGCAGCAGCAGCACGAGCAAACCCACCCCCGCCGCCATCAGCAGCATCGCTTCGAGGATGCGACGCGGCCGTGGCGGCCGGCGCCGTTTGCGGAACACGGCCCGCGGTGGATCCGGGGGCTGGCTGCGCCCCCCCCGCACCACCTGCAGCCCGCGGCGACGGCTCATGACTCGATCCGGTATCCGGCTCCCCGCATCCAACGCTCGAACTCCACCAGCACCAGCTCGTTGGGGCAATCCACGAGGCTCAGATCACCCACGCTGCAGTCGCCCTGCCCGCCGTGATGGAGCGACAGGTGGAATTGATCGCCACTGAGCCCGCACACTTCCGGATCGCTGCGCACCACCACATCGAGGCAAGCCCCAAGCCGGGTCACACGACGACGCAGTTCAGGCCAGCTCAAGTCGCTCATTGCGGTCGGGTCAAGTGTGGTGGGGAATGGGGTGGCGTCAACCGCCGCGCGTGGGAGTGCTCACCGCCGCCGGCGCACTGGCAGGTGGCTTGGGCGTAGGCAGCAGGGAGGCCAGAGCAGCCGCCACCAACAGCGCGGCAATCCCCGTGAGCGGTGCCGCCACCCGGCGGGCCAAGGGCAAACGGTGGCGCAGCTCCGAACGCCGCAGCGGAAGCGGCGCTGGCCACTCGAGGGGCACCGCGATCTGCGGATCGAGCTGCAGGCGATCGAGGCAACGCACCAGATCGCTCAGCTCCGCATCGTCGAGGGGCAGGCGCAGGGGCGGGGTATTGGGCTGGCTGCTGCGCAGCTCCAGCTCGTGGTGGCCCTCCAGCGGGCGGATGGCCACGGGCACCTCCGCTGTGCCCTGGGGCCGGGCTATGCCGCTGATCAGGCCGCGGGCATAGGGGAGCACCACATTGAGCAGAGCCTGCAGGTGATCGCGCTGGCCTTCCAGCTCGGTTTTGCCGGCCAGGGCGAGACTGAAGCCGGTGAGGATGCCGATGGTCTGGCTGCTCTGGCCGGCGGAGAGATCCGGCAACCCTTCCAGCACAAGCCGGCAGCTGGTTTGTTCGTAGCGGCTGGTGAGTTTCATCGCAGGAGGAGAGTCGTGCTGCGGATCACGCCGCTGCGTCCATCAAGCTGGCCTTCAGCCGTGCAAAACCGCCCGGGCCGGCACTGAGGGCCATGGTTTGGATCAGCTCGCGGCAGAGCTCAGGGCCTTCCTGGGGATCGAGCAGGCGCTGCACGCCGCCGCGGCGGGGATTGAAGCGCTCCTTCAGCAGCTCCTGCAGGCGGCCGCGGAACAGGGCCCAACGCTGCTCACTCAGCTGGGGCGGTTCCGCAGAGGAGAGCAAGCTGCGCAGCATCGGGTAGAGGCGATCCGCGAGCGCATTGAGGATGCGGATCAGGCCATCGGCTTCGGCTTCGCTGATGGGATCGCGGCGGGTGGTGCGCCGCAGCGGGTTGCTGCAACGGCGTTTCCAGAGTTCCACCCGGTTGGGGAACAACGCGGTGAGCCCCATCTCTTCGCTCAGCCACACCATCGCCTCACCGCCATTGAGGTCGAGCGCTTCAGCGGAGAGCAGCAACAGATCGAGCCGCTCCAGACCCCGCCGGGAGAGCGAGCGCTGGGGGGGCAGAGGAGCATCAGCCATGGCTGCGATACTGCCAGCTGCGCACCCGATCCGTCGACCATGACCACCCTTGACCTGCGTGGCCTGGTACGCGATATCCCCGACTTTCCCAAGCCGGGCATCCTGTTTCGCGACATCACGCCGCTGATGCGCAGCCCCCTGGCCTGGCAAGAAGTGATGCGCCAGATGGGAGCTGTGTGCGATCAGCTGGCCCCCGATCTGATCGTGGGCATCGAATCGCGCGGGTTCATCGTGGGCACCGCCCTGGCCACCGCCCGCAACATCGGCTTCAGCCCGGTGCGCAAGCCCGGGAAGTTGCCGGGTGAGGTGATTGGCGTGGATTACACCCTCGAATACGGCAGCGATCGGCTCGAGATCATTCCCGATGGCTTTGAACACAAGCCGCGGGTGCTGATCGTGGACGACCTGTTGGCCACCGGCGGCACCGCCGGCGCCTGCGCCGAGCTGGTGCACCGCGTGGGCGGCGAACTTTGCGGCTTTGCCTTCATCGTGGAATTGGCTGATCTGGGCGGCAAAGCCAAGCTGCCGGAGGCGGTGCCGGTGGAATCGCTGATCGTGTACTGAGGGCGCCTACGGATCCAGGGCGGCCTGCCAGCTGAGCACCTGATCAAACTGCTCCAGCGTGATCAGGCCGAAACGCCAGAGCACCACCGGCAAGGGGGCCTGCTCCTGATCGGCCTGCTTAAGCCCCAGCTGCAGAGCGTTGTCCGTTAGCCCCAGCTCCTGGCGCAGGTAGCGCAGCAACGCTGGGCTGGGGGGCGGTTGCGGCGAGCTGCTGATCACCATGGCGCGCCGCGGAACGTGCCGCCATCCTGCTCAGGGCCAGCGCAAGCGGCAAGGGCCATCGCTCAT
This sequence comes from Synechococcus sp. HK05, assembly GCF_019104765.1. NCBI lineage: Bacteria > Bacillati > Cyanobacteriota > Cyanophyceae > Synechococcales > Synechococcaceae > Synechococcus > Synechococcus sp. HK05. The sequence goes on from NZ_JAHRXJ010000004.1 coordinate 362,530, forward strand.
GGCGCTCAAGCTCAGGGCCCGCAGCCACGGCGCCCGCGCCAACAACGCCAACCCGAGCCGCCGCAGGGGAAGCAGCAGCGGCTGACGGTTGGAGAACAGGCGCACCAAAGCATCGGTGGCAAACAGCACCAGGGCGATATCAAGCCAGCGCCGGGCGGCGTAGCGTCCGGGCAACTGCCGCGATGGCAGCCGGCCGGCCTGCACTTGCCCCGCCAACTGCTGCAACACCGCCACATCCCGCCAGCAGAGGTTGAGGCCCTGGCCGCCCACAGGATGGGAGCGGTGCGCCGCTTCACCCACCACCACCAGGCCTCGCCGTTGCAGGGGCCAGGCCCACTCCAGCGCCACGGGGAACGCCCGCGGCTGATCCAGCAGCACCTCCGCCTGCAGCCGCTCCGGCAAAGCAGCGCTCAAAGCGTCGAGGAACGCCACCGGCTCCAGCCGCTCCAACTGCTGCAGCCGCGGCAGCGGCGCACTCCACACCAATTGGAAGGCGTCCCCCCCAAGGGGCAAAACAGCAAAGGGGCCCTCCGGGCGAAACAACTCCCAAGCCTGATCGGCTTCGGAGCCCCGCAGCCGCACCTGCACCGTGAGGCAGCCCTGGCGGTAGGGGCGATGCCAATGGCGAATCCGGGCCGCCCGGCGCCGGGGTGAGTGATGGCCATCGGCGGCCACCTCCAGATCCACAGGCAGCTCTGAGGAGCAGCCGGCGGGATCCGCCAGGCGCAGACTCACCCCACTCTCACCCTCCAGGGCTTGCAACAGCAGAGCCATCAGGGGACGGTGCTGGAGGATCCAGCCCACGGCATCTGCAGGGCTGCGACCTGGGTGCACTGGCAGGTCGGCGGCACCGAAACTCACCTGCTGCTGCAGCGCTTGATCGCAGAGCTCCAGGCGGCGAAATGGCGCCAGGTGCGCCTGGAGCGGCTGCCAGAGCCCCAACCCCTCCAGCAGTTCGGCACTGGAATGGGTGAGAGCGTAGGCACGGCTGCGATCCAGCAGGGCGGCGGCGGGCTGGGGATCACACAACACCACCTGCCAACCCGAACGGGCCAGGGCCAAAGCCGCCAGGGCGCCAGTGGGACCAGCCCCGAACACCCGGGCCCGCAGCGGGGCAGCGGTGGCGGCGGTGACGGAGCGGCGCATGAACAAAGCAACAAAAAACCGCAGCACGATTCTGTGCTGCGGTTGATTCAGACCGAAGCCTGTGGAGTGACCAGGGAATCAGCCGATGCCCAGCAGGCCGCGGGTGAACGCTTCACCACCGAGGGCGAATTCAGTGGCAAGCAGAGCGATGAAGCCGAGCATGGCCATGCGGCCATTGAGCTTCTCAGCGCGCTCGTGGAAGCCCCAGCCGTTCTCAGCTTCCACCACCTGCATGCGGGGCTCAGAAGCAAAGGCGTTCAAACGACCGCCGTCTTCCTCCGTCACGGTGGCGCCACGGATGACGGGAGTGTTGGCCTGAGTCATGGCATCCCTGCGAATGCAACAAGTGTAACGCAATGTTGCGCGATGTTGCACGCCGTAAACGCCGCCTCAGCGCAGCCGCTTCAGGCAGAGCTCCTCAAAGGCTGGCCGCAGCAGGAAGGGGTACTCCCCCACCCACAGCTTCAGCTGGGGCAGCCAGGCATCGCTGAGGGCGCCGATGCGTGAGAAGTCTTTGCGCTCACTCAGCACGAGGCAGCGCACCACCATGCCGCGGCGGATCTGCTTGTGCTTTTTGTCGTACGGGAAGCGCACGCTGCCCAGATAGCCATCTTCATCCTCAAGCTCGAGGCACAGCCAGGTGCGGCGGTTCTCGACCAACTCGAGCCGCCCCTGACGGTCGGTGGTTTCCTGACGCCCCTCCACCAGCTCCTTGGTGTAGTAGTCGGCCACCTCCCCTTCAAAGAGGGCCGCTGCGGGGTAGCGGCGCAGGGTGGCGTTCTTGCGGCCGGCCTCCACAATCGGGCCCCACAGCACATAGAGCAGAAACACGAAACCGGTCACCAGAAAGATCGGGCCGGCCTGGCTGGAGAACAGCAGCGTCTGGCTGATCAGCAGCGTGATCACACCACCGATCACCGAGATGAACAGGCGCTGCAGCAATTTCTGGGGGCTGCCGCTGCAGGCGTTGAACTGGGGGCCGGTGGCCACCGCCGGAATCAGGCGCGGCAGCTCACCGGGGCGAAGCGGGATCAGCATGGCGCCAGTGTCGAGGCCAGCCGGCTTCAGAGCAAGCGCTCGAGGCCATACACAAGCCCGCCCAGCTGGCGCACCTTGCGCACGCTCAGCAGCACCCCGGGCATGTAGGCGGAGCGATCAATCGTGTCGTGGCGGAGGGTGTAAGTCTCCCCAGGGGCGCCGAACATCACCTCCTGGTGGGCCACCAGGCCGGGCAGACGGAGCGAGTGCAGGCGCAGGCCGCTGGGGCGCTCACCGCCGCGGCAGCCAGTGAGAGTTTCATGCTCCTCCACCTGCTGGGGATTGAAGGATTTACCAAGCTCTTCCATCAGCTCAGCCGTTTTGATGCAGGTGCCGCTGGGGGCATCGGCCTTGCGGTTGTGGTGCAGCTCGGTGAGCTCGGCGAAGTCGTAGAAGCGGGCGGCGGCGGCGGCGGCCTGCTGGAGCAACACCATGCCCACGGAGAAGTTGGGGATCACCGCCCCACCCACCGAGGCCTTGTCAGCAAAGGTGGCCAGATCCTGCAGTTGCTCTGGGCTGAGGCCCGTGGTGCCGATCACCGGGTGCACGCCATAGGCGATGGCGCCGCGGGTGTGCTCGTACACAACGGAGGGATGGGTGAAATCCACCAGCACCGCGCCGGCGCCGGGGCCGTCGTTCCGCACCGCCTGGCTGGCCTGGCAGAGGCAGCCCTCGAAGTCGGCGGTGATCGCCACCTCGAGTTCACCGAGGCCCAGCTCTAAGCCCACATCCGCGCCTTCCTTGCCGGCGGTGGTGTCAATCGCACCGATCAGGCGGCAGTTGGGCGCTGCGTTCACGGCCTTCACCACCTCAGCGCCCATGCGCCCCAGGGCTCCAGCCACCACCACCGCAATGGGCTGGCTGCTGGAGGGGCTGGCGGGAGCCGAACTGGCGGTCATTGAAAGCGGGGCGTTAAGGCAAGGGCCTGAGCCTATGGGCTGAGCTCACCACGGCTGTAACAGCTTGGAATCTGAGCTCGCGGCGGTGCCCCGGCCTACGTAGGCTCCTTCACATTGCTCAATCCAGCGCGCATGTTCACGCAGGTCCGCTCCGCCTCCCGCCGCGTCAGCCCCGGTGAGGTGAACGGCCGGGCCGTGATGAAGGCCGTGTATGTGGTGCTGGAGCCCCAGTATCAAAACGCCCTCACCCAGGCGGCCACCTCGCTCAACGATCAGAACGGCCCACTGGCGATCGATCTGTGCGGCTACCTGATCGAAGAGCTGCGCGACCCCACCAACTACGCCGACTTCTGCGCCGATGTGGCCGAAGCCGATGTGTTCATTGGCTCGCTGATCTTCATCGAGGATCTGGCCCAGAAGGTGGTGGATGCCGTGGCACCCCACCGCGACCGCCTCAAGGCAGCGGTGGTGTTCCCCTCCATGCCGGAGGTGATGCGCCTCAACAAGCTCGGCACCTTCTCGATGGCCCAGCTGGGCCAGAGCAAGAGCGCCATTGCCGGCTTCATGAAGAAGCGCAAGGAGGCCGGCGGCGCCGGTTTCCAAGACGCGATGTTGAAGCTGCTCAACACCCTGCCCACGGTGTTGAAGTATCTGCCGGTTGAGAAGGCCCAAGACGCCCGCTCCTTCATGCTCAGCTTCCAGTACTGGCTGGGCGGTACGCCAGACAACCTGCGCAACTTCCTGTTGATGCTGGCGGATAAGTACGTATTCCCCCGCACGGCTGACGACCGCCCCGAGCTGCAGGTGGCCGACCCCGTGGTGTTCCCCGACCTCGGGATCTGGCACCCCTTGGCCCCCTCGATGTTCGAGGACCTCAAGGAGTACCTCAACTGGAACGCCAGCCGTAAAGACCTCTCTGAGAAGGCACGCAAGGGCCCGGTGATCGGCCTGGTGCTGCAGCGCAGCCACATCGTCACCGGTGACGAAGCCCACTATGTGGCGGTGATCCAGGAGATGGAGTACCGCGGCGCCACCGTGATCCCGGTGTTCTGCGGCGGCCTCGACTTCACCAAACCGGTGAACGCCTTCTTCTACGACCCGATCAATCCCGATGTGCCGTTGGTGGACGGCGTGGTGTCGCTCACTGGTTTTGCCCTGGTGGGCGGCCCGGCCCGCCAGGACCACCCCAAAGCGATTGAGGTGCTGAAGAAGCTCAATCGCCCCTACATGGTGGCGCTGCCGCTGGTGTTCCAAACCACCCAGGAGTGGGAGGAGAGCGATCTGGGTCTGCACCCGGTGCAGGTGGCCCTGCAGATCGCCATCCCCGAACTCGACGGTGCGATCGAGCCGATCGTGCTGAGCGGCCGCGACGACGCCACTGGCAAGGCCCACACCCTGCAAGACCGGGTGGACGCCATCGCCGAGCGGGCCATCCGCTGGGCCTCGCTGCGGATCAAGCCCCGCGCCGAGAAGAAACTGGCGATCACGGTGTTCAGCTTCCCGCCTGACAAAGGGAACGTCGGCACCGCCGCCTACCTCGACGTGTTCGGCTCGATCTACCGCGTGCTCGAGGAGATGCGGGCCAAGGGCTACCAGGTGAAGGATCTGCCCGCTACACCCAAGGCACTGATGGAGGCAGTGCTCCAGGACCCTGAAGCCCTGGAAGGTGCCCCCGAATTGGCGATCGCCCACCGCATGAGCGTGGAGGAATACGAGCGCCTCACCCCGTATTCCGAGCGTCTCGAAGAGAACTGGGGCAAGCCCCCCGGCACCCTCAACACCGATGGCACCAACCTGCTGATCTTCGGCCGCCACTTCGGCAACGTGTTCGTTGGCGTGCAGCCCACCTTCGGCTACGAAGGCGATCCGATGCGGCTGCTCTACTCCCGTAGCGCCAGCCCGCACCACGGTTTTGCCGCCTACTACACCTATCTGGAGAAGGTGTGGGGCGCCGATGCGGTGCTGCACTTCGGAACCCACGGCTCGCTGGAGTTCATGCCCGGCAAGCAGATGGGCATGAGCGAAACCTGCTACCCCGATTCGCTGATCGGGGCGCTGCCGAACCTCTACTACTACGCCGCTAATAACCCTTCGGAAGCCACCATCGCCAAGCGCCGGGGCTACGCCGAAACGATCTCTTACCTCACCCCGCCGGCCGAGAACGCCGGCCTCTACAAGGGCCTCAAGGAGCTGGGCGAACTGGTGGGCTCCTACCAGCAACTGCGCGAAGGCTCCCGCGGCGTGCAGATCGTGAATGCGGTGGTGGAAACAGCCCGCCAGTGCAACCTCGATAAAGACGTTGAGTTGCCTGAGGTGGATGCCTCCGAGCTCAATCTCGACACCAGGGATTCGGTGATCGGCGCGGTGTATCGCCAGCTGATGGAGATCGAAAGCCGGCTGCTGCCCTGCGGCCTGCACACCATCGGCAAGCCCCCCACCGCCGAAGAGGCAATCGCCACCTTGGTGAACATCGCCGCTCTGGAGCGCGAGGAAGACGGCATCCGCTCCTTACCCGCCCTGCTGGCTGAGAGCAAAGGCCGCACCATCACCGACGTGTATGCCGGTAATGACGACGGTGTGCTCGCCGATGTGGAGCTCAACCGCGTGATCACGGAGACATCCCGCGCCGCCGTGGGCGCGATGGTGCAGGCCGTGACCGGCAGCGACGGGCGTGTGACCCTGCGCCGCAACTTCGCCTGGTTCTTCAACCTGCTGGAACAGTTCGGCTTCAAACTGCCCAGCCCCTGGCTGAGCGCCTGTCGCAATGCCGGCTTCCCGGATGTGGATCAGGCCGAGCTCGACAAGCTCTTCGGTTATCTGCAGTTCTGCCTCGAGCAGGTGTGCGCTGATCTGGAGATGCAGAGCCTGCTGCGGGCCCTCGATGGCGAATACGTGCTGCCTGGCCCTGGCGGCGACCCGATCCGTAACCCCGGCGTGCTGCCCAGCGGCAAAAACCTGCACGCCCTTGATCCCCAGGCCATCCCCACCAAGGCCGCCATCGCCGCCGCCAAGGGTGTGGTGGACAAGCTGATCGAGCGCCAGAAGCAGGAACAAGGCACCTGGCCTGAAACCATCGCCTGCGTGCTCTGGGGCACCGACAACATCAAGACCTACGGCGAATCCCTCGCGCAGATCCTCTGGTTTATCGGCGTGAAGCCAGTGCCCGACTCCCTCGGCCGGGTGAACAAGCTCGAGCTGATCTCCCTCGAAGAGCTGGGGCGACCCCGGATCGACGTGGTGGTGAACTGCAGCGGCGTGTTCCGCGACCTGTTCATCAACCAAATGGCCCTGATCGATCAAGGCGTGAAGATGGCCGCCGAGGCTGATGAGCCCCTGGAGATGAACTTCGTGCGCAAGCACTCCCAGGAGCAGGCCGCTGCGGAAGGCATTTCCCTGCGTGATGCCGCCACCCGCGTGTTCTCCAACGCCAGCGGCAGCTACAGCTCCAACGTGAACCTGGCAGTGGAGAACAGCACCTGGGAAGAGGAGAACGAACTGCAGGAGATGTATCTCTCCCGCAAAACCTTCGCCTTCAACGCCGACAACCCCGGTGAGATGAACCAGAAGCGCGAGGTGTTCGAGTCGGTGATGAAGACCGCCGATGTGACCTTCCAGAATCTGGATTCCGCGGAGATCTCCCTCACCGATGTGAGCCACTACTTCGATAGCGATCCCACCAAGCTGATCCAGGGCCTGCGCGATGACGGCAAGGCGCCGGCGAGCTACATCGCCGACACCACCACCGCCAACGCCCAGGTGCGCTCGCTAAGCGAAACCATTCGCCTCGACTCCCGCACCAAGCTGCTCAATCCCAAGTGGTACGAGGGCATGCTCAACTCGGGCTATGAGGGTGTGCGCGAGGTGGCCAAGCGCCTCAACTTCACCCTGGGCTGGAGCGCCACCAGCGGCGCCGTTGATAACTTCGTGTACGAAGAAGCCAACGAAACCTTCATCAACGACCCGGAGATGCGCAAGCGGCTGATGGAGCTGAACCCCCACAGCTTCCGCCGCATTGTGGGCACGCTGCTCGAGGTGAACGGCCGCGGTTACTGGGAAACCTCCGATGAGAACATCCAACAGCTGCAGGAGATCTACCAGGAGATCGAAGACCGCATCGAAGGCGTAGCCAACTAAGGCCGCCGCGCATGACATCCGCCAATGCCATGCGCCTCAAGCTGTTGCTGAAGGATGATCCACTCCTTCGGCAGCAGCTTTCTCAATGCGACAGCCCCGATCAGGTGATTGGGATTGCAGCCAAGCTGCAACTCAACGTGTGCATGGCTGATCTGTTGCGGATGGAGGCGCTGATGACGCTCACCCTCAGTGATGAAGAACTGGATGAGTGGTATGTCACGCCATATTGGAAACGGGTGCTGATCAGCCTCGGGGCTCAGCCGTTCAAACCATGAACGCTGCCAACTCATCGATCGACTGAAAGGTCAAAGAGTCTTATAAAGATCGCGACTCTGGTCCGACGATGGCGACGCCTGAACCTCAGACCGTTCTGCGCGAAGGGGTTCATGCACTACGGACCCGCTGGAACGGGCTGCAGCTGAAGCTCCCCCAACAGCGCTGGAGGCGTTGGGCCGGTGCTGGCTTGCTGGGCCTGATCGTGGTGACCGCCGGTTCAGTGGTGTTCAGAAAGCGATCGATTGAGGCCTACGTCACTGCTGATGTGGTGACGATCACCAGTCCAGTGGAAGGTGTGGTCACAGGCCAAGCGGTCACGGCAGGCCAACAATTCAAGGCCGGTGAAACCGTGCTGGTGATCCAAGCCAATCGGGACGATGCAGCAAACCTGGAAATCAGCACGCAGAAGCTGAAGCAAACCCAGATTGAACTGCAGGCCACCAGTGCGGAGCTCAAGCGGTACCACCAGATCAATCAGTCGCGGTTGAAGGCGGAAGTGGCCAGTGCTGAGCGAAGCCTGAAAGATCTGCAAGCACAACAAAGCCGTTATGCAAGCCAGGCCGATCGCTACCGGGCACTGGTGAAGAACGGTGCCATGGATGCCGACACGCTGGTGGGTGCTGAAGCGATGGCCAGCAGCCTGGTGCAGAGGGTGGGCAATCAACGCCAGCAACTGAGCAACCTCAAGCTGGAGCTCAAGTCGGCGCAAGCCACGGCGCCGGATCGCACGGCCGTATTCGGCGGCTCCGCACGGCGGATGGAAATCATGGAAGTCGAGCTACTCCGATTGATCAGTCGCCGTAAGGAGCTCGAGGTGCAAGAAGCCCAACTCAAGAAGGAGGTTGATCAAGCCCAGAAGCGTTCACGCTTCGTGTATCAGCCACGGTTCCCAGGCTTGCTGCTCACAGAACGCGTCAGCGTGGGAGATGAGGTGAACGACGGCACAACACTGCTCACAGCTGTGAATTGCGACAAGCTCAGAGTGGAAGCACTGTTTGAAGCGAGCAAGCTCAAGGATGTGCATCTTGGCCAGATGGTGAACATCGATTGGCCCAATAGCCAACGCAGCAGCCAAGGAAGGGTCGTGAGCCTTCGCGGTGAGCAAGGGGTGAACGGTCTCGAGACCAGCGGTGTCGCCAAATTCCGCCCTGCTCACACGGATCGGACCCGCGCGATGATTTCACTCCAACCCAACGACCTACGCGAACAGAACTGCCGCCTCGGCGAGCGCGTCCGGGTGGATCTCTAAGGTCGATGGGTCTCGAGATCGCCCTGTTGGCGCTGGCGTTGCCGGCAGCCCTGGGCTTGTTATTACCAGCAGGCAATGGACGCCGACTGCTGCTGGTGGCTGTGATTCTGATCTTCACAGGCCGCTATGTTGGCTGGCGAATTGAAGAGTTTCCGTTCGATACCTTCTTCACCTCAGGGGCAGGTTGGTGGATGGCAGCTGTGCTGGTGGTGGAACTGCTGGCCATCCTGGAATACCTGCAATTTCTGGTCACGATCAGTTGGCTCACCGACCGGCGCGGTGAAGCTGATCGCGCAGAAGCACGATTGCGTGATCGCTATGCACGGGAAGGTGAGCAAGCCATCCCCAGCGTGGATGTTCTCATTCCCACGTACAACGAAGGGCCCGAGGTTGTAGGGAAAACGATCCTCGCGGCTTTGCAGCTGGATTACCCACGATTCCAGGTGTATGTGCTCGATGATGGACAGCGACCATGGCTCAAGCAGTTCTGCGAGGAGGTGGGTGCCATCCACATCACCCGAACTGATCGCAGCGGGGCCAAGGCCGGCAACATCAACCACGCTCTAACCATCATCCAAGGTGATCTGAATCTGCTGATCGATGCGGATTTCATACCCTACAAAAACTGCCTATGGCGGCTGGCAGGTTTTTTTGACGACCCAAAGATTGCCACTGTTCAGACACCTCAGAATTTCTACAACCCCGATGCCATCCAGCACAACCTCAACATCAGTGGAAGCTGGGGATGTGAGCAAGCCTTTTTCTTCGAGATCATCATGCCGGGCCGCGATGCCGTGGGAGCAGCCTTCTGCTGCGGTAGTTGCTGCATGCATCGCAATGGTGCTCTCAGGGCAGTGGGCGGATTTCCCACCACATCGATCACTGAAGACATCCTGCTGACCGTTTCCTTTGTGAAGCGAGGCTGGAAGACCGTCTACCTGCGAGAAGCCACCACCATGGGGCTAGCCGCGGAGACGATGCAGTCGTTCTTTGTGCAACGCAAGCGCTGGGGCCGCGGCAACATCCAGGTGGGCTATCTGATCGCTCAGGAACAAGGCCTAAGCCTGTGGAACAAAATTCTCTTCTTCCCCTTTTACTGGATGATCCAGCATGGATCACGCATCTTCTTTCAGCTGATTCCCCTGGTGTTCTTCCTCTGGGGCGTTGGCCCCTTGCCAGCCAGCGAAGGTCAGGAGATTCTCGACTATCAACTTCCCTTCATCCTGGCCGTCACAACAAGCATGTTTCTGTTGATGCGCCCCTTCTACCTACCCCTCTTTACAGAGGCGATGAGCTTGTTCAGCGCCTTTGCATTGCTTCCAGAACTGCTCCAATCGCTGGTGAGACCCTACAGCAAGGGTTTTAGTGTTACACCCAAGGGAAATGCAGCATCCACGGATATCGGGGTCAGCCTGTTTCGACAGACACTGCTACCAAGCAGTGTTCTTCTGGTGATGAATGTGGTGGTGCTGCTCAGAATCATCCTCGATCTCAGCGAAGCATCCACGTCAGTAGGCACAGAACTGGCTCTCTACGGAACGATCTGGTGTGCCATCAACATTGCGCTGCTCGTGATGTGCATTCTGATGTCATTGGAGCGTCCACAACCCAGGCAGGAGCATCGCATCCATGTTCACCGTCCGGCACGCCTGATCACGGCCAGCGATCAAACGATTGAGGGGGTGTTGGAAGATCTCTCCATGAGCGGTGCACGCTTCAAGGCAGAGCCAAGCTGCAACGGCAGCAACAACCAGCCACAGGCCGTAGCTCTGGAGTTAGCCGATGGAGTCAGGCTACCTGTGGAGAGAGCCTGGCCCAACGATGCAGGCGATCTGGTGATGCATTTCGCGTCCCTAGATCTCAACCGACAGAAACAACTGATTGGCTATGCCTTCAGCGGCGAATTCCACTCGGCGGAACAACCCCAAAGAGTGCATCTGGGCCGTACCTTTAAACAGCTCCTGCAAACGGTGCTTGGGTGAGCATGGATAAACGGACGGCTGCACTGAACAGGATGGCGTCGCGCCTGCGGCTGGGGATGTTGCCTTGGCTGGTGCTGCTAATGGGAGTCGGGCTCACCGGCACTTGGTGCCATCAGCAGCGCAGCTACACGCAGCTGGAGCATGAACGGATCGAGCGCGATCTGGCTCAGGAGATCAGCCAAGCGGTCACCACACGGCTGCAAACCAACATCGCGGTGCTCGACTCGGTGATTGGCCTATTCGATGCGTCCTCGGAGGTGACCCGGCCAGAGTTCCACGAGTTCTACATGGCCCTGAGTCGCCGGGGCGACACGCTCAAAGGCATTCAGGGGGTGGGCTATGCGGCGGTGGTGCCCAACGGGAACGTCAAGGCTTTTGAGCAGCAGGTGCGGGCCTCAGGCCAGCCCGAGTTCAGCGTGAAACCACCCGGGCAGCGTGCCCTCACCACAGCCATCCTTTACCTGGAGCCCAACGACTGGCGCAATCAACGCGCCATCGGCTTCGACATGTATTCCCAGATCACCCGGCGCCAAGCGATGGAACTGGCGGCGAACACAGGTGAGCCGTCCTTGAGCGGTCCGGTGCGGCTGCTCCAGGAAAACTCCATCCGCCCGCAGGTGGGGGCGCTGATTTATCAGGCTATCTACAGCCAACCCGAGCAAGCCTTCAGCTCCAGCAAAGACCGGCTCAACCGATTGCGGGGCTGGGCCTATTCACCCCTGCGCATGGAGGATCTGATCAATGGAGCCCTTTCCACGATCAACAATCCAGCACTGAAGGGTACGGGTGTGTTGGTGTACGACAGCAACCGCTCCAAGCCCGAGAACTTGCTGTTTGACAACCTGATGCTGGTGGGAACCAAGCAGCTCACCCACCCAACCTGGTTGGACGTGACGATCGCCAACCGCACATGGGTGATCGGCATCCAACTCGATCACCGCAATCTGAGCCCCGGTGGTTGGAGCCACGCCCTGTTACTGCAAGCCTTGCTGGGGATCAGCCTGAGCGGCTTGGCCTCTGTGATTACCAAGCAGCTGATTCGCAATCACCAGGCGGTGAGGCAGGCGCTGATCAGTGAGCAGCAAGCCTCCAAGGAAAGGGCTCTGGCTGGTGCTGTGTTTGATAGCAGCCCCCTGGCCATCGTGGTCACCGATCCTGAGGGGATCATCATTCAGGTGAACCCGGCATTCAGCCAACTCACGGGCTATTCCGATCTTGAGGCTCGGGGGAATAAAACCAATCTGCTGCGCTCTGGCCGCCACGACCAGACTTTTTACGAGCAGATGTGGAACGCCATTTTAAATCGTGGCTACTGGAATGGAGAAATCTGGAATCGCCATCGCAATGGCCAGATCATTCGGCATGAACTCTCGATCACAGCCGTCTTGGATTCCAAGCAACAAGTGGGGAATTTTGTTGGCCTCTTGCGCGACGTGACGGAGCGCTACGAGCAGGAAGAAAAGATGCGGTTTATGGCCACTCACGATCAACTCACGGGCCTCGCCAACCGCACGCTCTTGATTGAGGAGCTCAATCGCAGCCTGGCCCTCGCCAAGCGCCATGACCATGGGGTTGGTTTGCTCTTTCTGGATCTGAACAATTTCAAACCGGTCAATGATCGCTACGGCCACAGCACCGGCGATGCGCTGCTCAAAGCCGTGGGACAACGGCTGCTCAACGTTGTGCGCCAAAGCGACACCCTCTGCCGCCAGGGCGGTGATGAATTCGTGTTGCTGATCCCCGATGCCCCAGCGCTCGAACAGTTGGTGGCCCTGGCTCGCAAGCTGACCCTGGTGCTGCAGCAACCTTTTCAGGATCACCCCGAGTTGCCCGGCAGCATCGTGGTGAGCGCCAGCGTGGGAGTCGCCCGGTGGCCCGACCATGCCAGCGACGCCGACAACCTGATTGAAGCGGCCGACACCGCGATGTACGCGGCAAAGCAACGAGGCGGCGACGGCCCCATTGCCATCGCAGCGCCGCTCGCCAAGCCTGAGGCCTGATCAGCGCAGAAGCGCAGCCTCAGCGCCAGAGCGCATCCGCCATGCGCGCCACCTGCACGATCGGGCCGCCGTCGTGCACGCGCACCACATCCACGCCGGCCGACACGCACTGCGCCACCACCGCCGCCGTTCCCCACAACCGCGCCTTCGGCCTGGGTTCATCCAGCACCGCACCGATGAAGCGTTTGCGGGAGGGGCCCACCAGCAGCGGAATCCCCTCAGCCCGCAGTACAGGCAGCCCGCGCAGGAGCGCAAGATTTTGCTCGGTGGTTTTGGCGAAGCCCAGGCCCGGATCCCAGATCAGCTGCTCGCGGCGCACCCCGGCCGCAAGGGCTCGATCGCTCGCGTGGCGCAGCTCCGCCAGAACAGTGGGCACCAAACCAGCAGCGCCGTAATCGGTGAGGCCATCCATGCTCTGGCTATCGCCGCGCGAGTGCATCAGCACATAGGGGCAGCCGGCCTGAGCCACCAGCGGCAGGATCTCGGGATCGCGCCGCCCGCCACTCACGTCGTTGATCCAATCGGCACCGGCCTCTAGGGCGGCTTCGGCCACGGCCGCGCGATAGGTATCCACGGAGATCAACGGCACGGTGCCGAGCTGTTCATCCGAGCGCGCTGGGCAACGCAGCTCGCTGCAATCGATCGCGGCACGAATCAAGCGCAGCGCCGGAAGCAGGCGTTCGAGCTCTGCGGCGGCGCCCACGTCTTCCGCGCCGGGACGGGTGCTCTGGGCGCCAAGGTCGAGAATCTCAACCCCTTGCGCCACGAGGCGCTTGGCCTGAGCCAGGGCCTGCTCCGGCCGATCGAACAGGCCGCCATCGCTGAAGGAATCGGGGGTGACGTTGATCACCCCCATCACGTGGGTGCGCTGCCCCCAGGCCAGACTCATCAGGCGGCCACAGGCACCTGGTAGTTGGCGATGCGGCCGAAGCCCTCGGGATCCAGGGACGCGCCACCCACCAGCACGCCATCGATGTCGCTCTGGGCCATCAGCTGGTCGATTGTGGCGGGGTTCACCGAACCGCCGTACTGCACCACCACCTCGGGGTAGCCCACCCACTCGCGAATCAGGCCGCAGATGCGGTTGGCTTCCGCCGCTTCGCAGGTTTTGCCGGTGCCGATCGCCCAGATCGGCTCGTAGGCCACGATCAGGCGGGCGGGATCCAGACCATCCACGCCCTGCTCCACCTGACGGCGGATCACGCGCTCGGCCTCGCCGGCTTCCCGCTGGGAATCACTCTCACCCACGCAGAGGATCGGGATGATGCCGTGCTTCTGGGCGCTGCGGGCGCGCAGGTTGATCTGCTCGTCGGTCTCGCTGTAGTACTTGCGCGGCTCGCTGTGGCCCACGATCGCGTGGCTCACGCCGTGCTCCATCAGCATCGGCGCCGAGATCATGCCGGTGAAGGCACCCTTCTCCTGCCAGTGGATGTTCTGGGCGGCGATGTGGATGCCGCTGCCGGCCAGGGCCGCACTCAAGGTAGGGATCGCCGTGAAGGGCGGCGCCAGCACCACCTCGCGGTCGGCGGGGAGGTTGGCCACCAGGGGCTTGAAGGCGTCAGCGAAGGCCTGCGCTTCAGCGCAGGTCATGTGCATCTTCCAGTTGCCTGCGATGACAGCCTTACCCACAGCGTCCTGAACGAATCGACCCACCAACCTATGGCACCACATGGGTCTGGCCATCGAGCTCCACGCGATCGCCCGGCTTGAGCTTGCGGCCCCGCTGGGTTTCCTGGAAGCCGTTCACCCGCACCTCACCGCCCTGGATGCGCTGCTTGGCCTCACCGCCGGTGAAGGCCAGGCCCTGCCATTTGAGGAACTGATCGAGGCGGATCGGTTCAGCCGCGGGGGAGGTGGCCAAAAAAGCGCTGATAGCTTGCCCCGATGCTCGCACCCCCTTCGGCCGGCTTCCGGCGGCTCCTGCCGTTGCTGATGCCCTACCGCTCCGCACTCCTGGCCGGCGGGGTGTGCATGCTCGTGTTCGTGGTCTGCTGGCCGCTGCTCGCCTGGCTGGCCGGCCAGCTGATCCCCGCCATCGGCGCCGGCGATTTCGGCCGGGTGCTGCAGGTGATCGGCCTGGCCCTCACGGTGTTCATGTTGCAGAAGCTGGCCCAGTTCGGCCAGGACACCCTCCTGGCGGGCCCGGCGCTGCAGGTGAGCCAGGAGCTGCGGCGTCGCCTGTTTGCGCGGCTGCAACGCCTCGATTTCGGCGTGCTCGAGAAGCTCTCCGCAGGCGACCTCACCTATCGCCTCACTGAAGACGCCGACCGCGTGGGTGAGGTGATCTACAAAACGATCCAAGACACCACGCCTTCAGCCCTGCAGCTGGTGGTGGTGTTCGGCTACATGGTGTGGCTCGACTGGAAGCTGTCGCTGGGCACGTTGCTCTTGGCGCCACTGGTGGCGGTGCTGGTGAGCGTGTTCGGCGCCAAGGTGATGGGCGCAGCCGAGAAGAGCCAGAAGCAGGTGAGCGAGCTGGCCTCCCTACTCGGCGAAGCGATCGGCGGGCTGCCACTGGTGCGCGCCTTCGCCGCCGAACCCTGGCTCCAGCAACGCTTCGAAACGGAGATCGATCTGCACCGCCGCGCCCGCTACCGCACCCAGCGGCTGCTGGCGCTGCAATATCCGGTGGTGGGCTTCCTTGAGGCCGCCGGCATCCTGGCGGTGCTGCTGATGGGAGCCGCCCGCATCCAGAGCGGTGACCTCAACGGCCAGGGATTCAGTAGCTATGTGGCGGCGCTGCTGATGCTGATCGATCCGATCAGCCACCTCACCACCAACTTCAACGAGTTTCAGCAGGGCCAGGCCTCGCTGCGGCGCCTGCGGGAGATCGAGCACCAGGCGATCGAGCCGCCGGATAAGCCCCAGGCCCTGCCCCTGGGCCAGGTGGCCGGCGAACTCACCCTGGAGCAGGTGAGCTTCAGCTACGAAACCGATCAGCCGGTGCTGCGCAACCTCAGCCTGCGGGTGAAGCCCGGCCAGGTGGTGGCGCTGGTGGGCCCCTCCGGGGCCGGCAAGAGCACACTGTTTTCCCTATTGCTGCGCTTCAACACGGCCCAAAGCGGCCGGGTATTGCTGGATGGCCGCGATCTGGCGGATCTCAAGGCCAGCGAATTGCGCAAGGCCGTGGCGCTCGTGCCGCAGCAGAGCGCCGTGTTCTCGGGCACGGTGGCCGAGGCGATCGCCTTCGGCCGGCCGGCCAGCCGTGAGCAGATCCGAGCCGCGGCACAACTCGCCAATGCCGACGGCTTCATCGAAGCGATGCCCGGCGGCTACGACGCCCGCGTGGAAGAGCGGGGCAGCAACTTCTCAGGCGGGCAGCTGCAGCGCCTGGCCATCGCCCGGGCCGTGCTCGGGGATCCGGCCGTGCTGCTGCTCGATGAAGCCACCAGCGCCCTCGACGCCGAATCCGAAGAGGCCGTGCAACGCGGCCTCGATCAGGCCATGGCTGGGCGCACGGTGCTGGTGATCGCCCACCGCCTCTCCACGGTGCAGGAAGCCGATTCCATCGTGGTGCTCGAGCACGGCCAGATCGTGGATCAAGGCAACCACGACCTCTTGATCAGCCGCCCCGGCCGCTACCGCGACCTCTGCGAGCGCCAGCTGATTCGCGGGGCGTAAAGCAGACAGGCGTGCCCCCTCGAAGACCCATAAGCTGAGCGCGCAAGATCGACAACCCCGTGACCGACTCCGCCGCCCAGCAGCCCCCTGTGCTCACCTTCGAAGGCAAGCGCTACGACCTCAACGCCCTGCCTGACGACCTCAAGGAGCTGGTGCGCGGCATGCAGGTGGCCGACGCCCAGCTGCGCATGCACGAAGACACCCTGAAGGTGCTGGCCGTGGGCCGTCAGTCGATGGCGATGCAGCTCAATGAACGCCTCAAGGGCGTTACCCCCCTGGCCGACTGATCCAGGCGGCAGCGAGGGCCGGCCTCACACCGGCAGGCCCCGCTCATTGAAGATCCCCTCAAACAACACCGAGCTGAGGTAGCGCTCGCCGGAATCGGGCAGCACCACCACGATCGTTTTGCCGGCCATCGCTGGTTCCTGAGCCAGGCGAAGCGCTGCCACGGTCGCAGCGCCGCAGCTGATGCCAGCCAGGATGCCCTCCTCACGGGCCAAGCGGCGGGCCATGGCCACGGCCTCCTCATCGCTCACCTGCTCCACCCGATCCACCAGATCAAGATCGAGGTTTCCGGGCACGAAACCCGCGCCGATCCCCTGGATTTTGTGAGGTCCGGGCTGCAGTGCTTCACCTGCTTTGGTCTGGCTGATGACTGGGCTGTTGCAGGGCTCCACCGCCACGCTCACCAGGGGCTTGCCGAGGGTGGATTTGATGTAGCGGCTGACGCCCGTGATCGTGCCGCCGGTGCCCACGCCGGACACGAGCACATCCACCTGGCCATCGGTGTCGCTCCAGATCTCCGGGCCGGTGGTGTCGTGGTGGATCTGGGGGTTGGCAGGGTTCACAAACTGCTGCAGCAGCACGTAGCGATCCGGATCGCTGGCGGCGATCTCCTTGGCGCGGTTCACGGCGCCGGTCATGCCGAGGCGGCCTTCGGTGAGCTCCAGGTGGGCGCCAAAGGCGGTGAGCAGCTTGCGCCGCTCGAGGCTCATGGTTTCCGGCATGGTGAGGGTGAGCCGGATGCCCTTGCTCGCCGCCACAAACGCCAGGGCAATGCCGGTGTTGCCGCTGGTGGGTTCAATCAGCTCCTTGCCGGGGCCCAGCAGCCCATCGCGGATGGCGGCATCCACCATGGCGGCGCCGATGCGGCACTTCACCGAATAGGCGGGGTTGCGGCCCTCGATCTTGGCCAGCACCCGTGCTCCGCAGCCCTCGGTGAGGCGATTGAGCTGCACCAGCGGAGTACGACCGATCGTGAGGCTGTTGTCGCTGAAGATCGCGGCCATCGGTCGGCGGGTGAACACAGACAATCCCCGCACCCTAATGAGGGCTCCGGCAGCCGGGCAAAACCCACCTAACCTGTTGCGTTCCAGCCTTCTCCCCCGGTGAATCCGACAACCCTGCGTCGCATCACGGCTGTGCTGCTCTTCGTGGCGGCCGCTGCATCGATCGCATTGCCTTTCCTCTCGGCCACAGCGCTCACCTTGAGCATCGGTGTGATCGCGGCCGTGGCGGGTGTGACCCAATTGCTGCGCTTGGGGCAAGCCGAAGGCACCAAGGGCAAGATCTTCCGTGCCCTCTCCGGCCTCTTCTACCTGGTGGCCGGCATCTGGGTGGTGGCCTACCCGATCGAGAGCGAAATCAGCCTCACCCTGTTTGTGGGCCTGCTGCTGATCTTTGAAGGGGTGATGGAACTGGCCGCCGCTGCCGCCAGCCAGGGCGAAGCCCGTGGCCTGGTGCTGATGGACGGCGTCGTGACCGCCATCCTTGGCGGCCTGCTGGTGGCGGAATGGCCATCCGACAGCCTCTGGGCCGTGGGCACCCTGTTCGGCATTTCGCTGTTCTTCAGCGCCTTCCGCCTGCTTACAGCCCCTGCCGAGGCCTGAAGCAGCGGGTCACTCCAGCTTCACCACATCCACGGGCTGGCCGAACAGGCTGGCGATGTCACGGGCGGCGGCCACCGCCCGTTCGTGGGTGTGAAACACCCAGGCCCGATGGGGATCGGGCACCGGCTCGATCAGCTCATTGCGCGGGGCAATCCCAAGGAACTGGGCATCGCAGCCAGCACGAAGCACATATCGCTCCGCCTGGGACCCTTCACCGCAGCGATGGGGATCGATCCAGGGCCTCCAGAACTTGAGGGTCATCTCAGCGTGAGACAAGGCAACATCCACGCTCTAGCCACGAACACGGGCAGCGACCAACAGTTCCCGTACAACCTGCAGGCCGCTTGATGAACCGGTTCGTGGTGGTGGGTGCGGGACCGGCTGGCTTGAGCGTTGCCCTGCAGCTGGCACGCGCTGGCCATCCCGTGGCGTTAGTGGAGGCCAGCCGGCACTTCAGCCGCCAGTTTCGCGGCGAGGCGCTGATGCCCTGTGGGCTCGAGGCCCTCGCCCATCTCGGCCTCGGCAACCTGCACCAGCAGCTGCCCCACCGCAGCCTGGCGGGCTGGAGCGTGTGGGTGGAAGGGCGGCAGCTCTTCCATGTGGCCGAACCCATGGGCTCGCTGCAGCCCTGCACCTTGGTAGCCCAAGAAGCACTCCTTGAGCATCTGCTGGAGCTGGCGCAGGAGCAGCCTCGGTTCCGCTGGCTCCCGGGCCAAGCCGTGAAACGCCTGCTGCAGCGCGAAGGCCGGATCAGCGGTGTGGAGTTCGCCAGCGGTGAATCTCTGGAGGCCGATCTGGTGATCGGCTGCGATGGCCGGGGGTCGCTGCTGCGCAGGCAGGCGGGGCTGACCCTGCAATCAAGCGGCGTGGGGCTCGAGCTGCTCTGGTTCAAGCTGCCTGGCCCCCTGCCAGCGGAGCTCGACGGCAGCTTCAACACGCTGCTGGCGGGGGGCCAGATCGGCAGTGCCTGCATCGGCGCCCGCGGGGACCTGCAACTCGCCTGGTTGCTGCAGGCGGATCAAGACATCCCCTCCGCCGAAAACCCGCTCTGGCCAGAACGCCTGGCGCAGCTGCTCCCACCAGCCTTTGCCGCTGTGCTGCGTGAGCGAGGTGGGGAGCTCTCACCCCCCCAGCGGGTGTCGGTGCAGGTGGGGATGGCGAAGTCCTGGCACACACCAGGGCTGCTGCTGCTCGGCGATGCAGCCCACCCGATGAGCCCGGTGCGGGCCCAGGGCATCAACATGGCCCTGCGCGACGGGGTGGTGGCGGGCCAACGGCTCAGCCGCGCCGGCTCAGCCGAGGAGCTGGATGCGGCGGCGGCCCAGGTGGAGCAGCAGCGCCGGCCAGAAATCCGCCGCATGCAGGCACTCCAGAGCGCAGAAGCCCGCCAGGGTCACCTGGTGGGCCACAACGCTGTGCTGCGCCACAGCCTGGCCGGGCTGGCCCCCCTGATCGGGCCTGTGGCCAGCCGGATCTGGCGCCAGCGCCAAGGGCCACTCCGCGAAGGGATCCCAGGCGCCCTGCCTCAGCGCACGAACAGCATCTCCTGGTAGGTGGGCAGCGGCCAGGCAGCGTCGTCCACCAACGCCTCAAGGGCATCCGCGGCGGCCCGCAGCTCACCCATCAGCGGCATCAGCTGATCGGCGCAATGGCGCATGTGCGCTTCGGCGCCGTGGGGAGCCGAACCCAGCGCTGCTTCCAGGGCGTTAGCCCGATCCACCAGTTGCTGGTTAAGACCAGCAATCTGCTGCGCGATCGCCTTGGAGGGCTGCAGGCCGATGGCCTCCTGTTCCTGCAGGGAACCAGCCAGTTCGCCGAGGTAGGCGCTCACTGCGGGGTAGAGGGAGGTGCGAGCGATGCGCAGCGCGAGGCGGGCTTCCACCTCGATCGCCAGGATGTATTGCTCGGCGTACACCTCAAAACGGCTCTCCAGCTCCACGGGGCTGAGCACGTTCTGGCGGGTGAACAGATCGCGAATCGCATCGCGCTTGAGCACCGGCAGGGCATCAGCGCTGGTGCGCAGGTTCTCGAGGCCGCGCTCCTTCACAGCCATCTCGTGCCAGGCGCTCGAGTAGCCGTCGCCGCCGAAGATCACAGCACCGTTTTCCTGGGTGATCTGCTGCAGCACGCCGAAGCTGGCCTGCTCGATGCTTTCACCCTTGGCCAGGCGGGCTTCGAGCTGATCAGCCACCCAGCTGAGGGCATCAGCGAGCACGGTGTTGAGCACCACCAGCGGGCCGGCCACCGACTGGCCTGAGCCCACCGCGCGGAACTCGAAGCGGTTGCCGGTGAAGGCAAAGGGCGAGGTGCGGTTGCGATCGCCCGCGTCCTTGGGGAACTCGGGCAGGCTGTCCACCCCGAGCTGCATCAGCCCGCCGCTGGTGGAGCTCTTCAACTGACCAGCCTTGATCTGGTTGAACACATCCTCGAGCTGGCTGCCGAGGTACACCGAGATGATCGCCGGGGGCGCTTCGTTGGCGCCGAGGCGGTGATCGTTGCTGGCGGTGGCGATGGCGGCGCGCATCAGCGGGCCGTATTGGTGCACGCCGCGGATCACAGCGCCGCAGAACAGCAGGAACTGCATGTTCTCGTGCGGGGTTTTGCCGGGATCGAGCAGGTTGCCCTGGGTGCTGTTGCCGATCGACCAGTTCACGTGCTTGCCGCTGCCGTTCACGCCGGCGAAGGGCTTCTCATGCAGCAGGCAGGTGAAACCGTGGCGCTTGGCCGTGCTCTTGAGCACGGTCATGATCAGCTGCTGGTGATCGGTGGCCACGTTGGCGGCCTCATGCACCGGGGCGATCTCGAACTGACCGGGTGCCACCTCGTTGTGGCGGGTCTTGGCGGGAACACCCAGGCGATAGAGCTGATCCTCCACGTCCTGCATGAACACCTGCACCCGCTCTGGAATCGCACCGAAGTAGTGGTCGTCGAACTGCTGACCCTTCGCCGGCGGCGCGCCAAACAGGCTGCGGCCGGAGAGCTGCAGGTCGGGGCGGAGCGCCATGAAGGCGTTGTCCACCAGGAAATACTCCTGCTCAGCGCCGCAGCTGGAGTTGATCGGAGCGATCTCCTTCTCACCCAGCAGCTTGAGCACGCGGCGCGCCTGGGCGTTCACCGCGGCGTTGGAGCGCAGCAGGGGGGTTTTCTTGTCGAGCGCCTCACCGGTCCACGACACAAACACGGTGGGGATGCACAGCGTCACGCCGTTGGGCGTGCGCATCAGCCATGCGGGGCTGGTCACATCCCAGGCGGTATAGCCACGGGCCTCGAAGGTGGAGCGCAGACCGCCGTTGGGGAACGAAGAGCCGTCGGGCTCACCCTGCACCAGCAGCTTGCCGGTGAATTCGGTGATGGCGCGGCCATCACCCTTGGGCACGATGAAGCCGTCGTGCTTCTCGGCCGTGAGGTTGGTGAGCGGATAGAAAACGTGGGCGTAATAGAGAGCGCCGCGGCTGGTGGCCCAGTCCTTCATGGCGCCGGCCACGGCATCGGCCACGGAAGGATCGAGCCGACCGCCCTGGCGGATCGTGGCCTGGATCGACTTGAACACGCTGCGCGGCAGCGCCTCTTTCATCCGATCGAGAGTGAACACATCGCTGGCCCAGATGTCCTGGAGAGCGGAAGGGGCCTGCACCGCCGCGGGCTTGCGCCGCTGGATGGTCTGCAGGGCAGCAAAACGCTCAGCGCTGGGCATGGCCAATGTGTATCAATCCAAACCATGCAAGGCGCGCATGGGAGACTCATTGGTATCAAGCGATACCAATTTGCGATCTAATGCACCCGGGCTCAGCGCACGCCGCTGCGCCACCAGGGCCGAGGCAGGCACCAATAGATGAGGAGCAACAGCTCCACCACCACCAACACCCCCAGCCCGGTGGCCATCAGCGGCCGCGCCAGGGGCACCAGCACCAGCCACACCACGCCGTAGCTGAGGGTCACCGCCAGGGAGAGCCCCAGGGCCACGATCGCCACCACGCGCCCCCAACGGCGACCTTTCACCAACGCCGCCGAGGCCACCACCCCGAGCACCAGCGCCGGCAGGATCGCGCTCAGGCCCACAGCCCAATTGGCGGCCGCCATCGAGCCACCGCTGGTGAGCAGTTGCACCAACCAGGGCAGACCAGCTGCATTCAGCAGCAAACCGGCCCAGGCCAGATCACGATCAAGGTTTTGGTTCGCGCGCATCAACAGCCGGAAGAACGCCACGCCATGAAACCGGCATGGCGCAGGGTGCGCCAGCAACCGCTTGGCGTGCTCATCTCCACCCCCACGTGCAGAGCTAGCTGACGCTCCCGTTCGCGCTGATCTGCCCGCTCATCCACCAAACCCTGCAACTCCAGCCACTCCATCGCTGCCTCCAAGGCCAGCTCCAGGCTCTCGAAGCACTCATCGAGCACGGGATGGGGCAGGCCCTGGCGGTCGGTCAACCGGTAGAGCCGGGTGGAGATCGCTGGCCGGGACGCGTAAGCCATGGCCTAAATCTGATCGGATCAGCGGCGAAGGCGGGTGCCCTGGAGCACAGGCAGCGGTGCCCGCGTCAGCAGCGCTTCAGTGCAGCTCAAACAGCAGCAGGTCGGCGCCGGCGGTTCCACCCCTGAGTGGGGGCTGCGCCGCAGCGCCGGCGGGCTGAGGCCGCCAACCAAGCCCATCCCCGCGCTGGAGCAACCAGGGCTGCTCCAGTGCTCCGTCGATCATCTGGATCCAGGCTTGCCCTGTGAGCTCAGGGAGCTCCAGCTGCCCCCCGGGCTCCAGCTGCCCTCTCCACAACCGCACCGGCCGATGAATTGCCAGGGCACCGTCCTGGCACTGGGGATCGAGCAGCGGCGTCCAGCCCGGCGACAGCGGAAAGGGTTTCTGCTCATAAGCCGGAGCGATACCCGTTGAACTTGGCTCCACCCAGATCTGCAGCAGGCGGCAGGGCTGATCCGATCCATTGATCTCGCTGTGCACCACACCGGTGCCGGCGCTCATGCGCTGCACCTCACCGGCGCGCAGCACCTCCGCGTGGCCCATCGAATCGCGGTGGTGCAATTCCCCCTGCACCATCACCGTGATGATCTCCATGTCGTGGTGGGGGTGCATGCCGAAGCCCCGGCCGGCGGCGATGGTGTCGTCGTTGATCACACGCAGGGGGCCGAAGCCCATCCAGGCCGGGTTGTAGTGGCTGGAGAACGAAAAGCTGTGCCAGCTATCGAGCCAATCCAGCTGACTGTGAAAGCGCTCGGTAGCAGGGCGGAGCACCAGGCCATCAGCGCCCAGGGCCTGGGCCAAAGCGAGATGACTCGCGGGTATGGCGAAGGGTGTGGTTGTCATGGCCAATCAATCGGCTGAGGGCTGGAGGGGTTGAAGTTGTTTGAGGCGATGGATCAGGTCGGCGATCGACGCATCCTTCGCGCCGCTCACGCTGTTGCTCACCAACTGCCGGCCCACCACATGGGCGCCGAGGTGGGCCAACTGCAGACGCAACGCCGCCATCACCGCGTGGCCCCCACCGCCGGAATGGGTGGCGATCGCCACAGGCCGGCCGTTAAACAGAGCGCGGAAATCGTCACCCTGCACCGACAACCAGGCGATGGCGCTGGTGAGCACCGGCGGGATGGAACCGTTGTATTCCGGTGCGCAGATCACCCAGCGCGTTGCAGCGCCGAGCTGCTGCTGCAGGGGCGCCAGATCAGGCGGCGCGCCTGCAGCCAAGGCCCGCGGTGTGAACAGTGGCAGATCCAACGCCGTGAGATCCAACACCTCCGCATGTAGACCCTGGGTCTTGGCTTCTGCACCAAAGCGCTCCGCCAGCTTGAGGTTCTCACCATTACTGGCGGCGATCACCAAGAGATCGCAGGGCACAGGTGTCGTCACGGTTGGGCTCAACGGTGGAATGCGCAGCAAGGGCACGTGCAGATCTGCAGCCTGGTGCGGCTGAAGGTCTGGATCGCCCTGCCTACTTGTGATCGTGCGGTAACTAGCGGCAGGAACACAAGAGCGCCCCACAACGTGGTGTGGTGACCCAAACGTGAGCGATCAGTGCTTCACGCCTGGGATGAAGCGCTTCTCGTGATCAGCGCCTTTGAGCATGCGGTTCCAGTACACCCAGGGCAGGATCGTGGTCTTCATCACCCACATGCTCCAGCGCTCCTTGGTGGGATCGAGGGGGAAGGAGGGCTCGGGCTGGGCGTCGTAATTGAACTCAGCCATGATCGTTTTGCCGTAGCCGGTGATCAGCGGGCAGCAGCTGTAGCCGTTGTAGGAGCCATTGCCTTTGCCGCCATCGAGCTGGGCCAGCAGGTTGGTCACCAGCGCCGGCGCCTGACCACGCACCGCTGCCGCGGTTTTGGAGTTGGGCATGCCACTCACATCACCAATGGCGAACACGTTCGTATAGCGCACATGCTGGGTGGAGTGCTTATCCACCTCAACAAAGCCACTGGAGGCTGCCAGGGGGCTCTGGGCCACCACATCCGGCGCCGCCATCGGCGGCGTCACATGCAGCAGCTCGTAGCTGATCACCTCCTCGCGGGGTTCCTCACCCTCTTTGGCCACCTTGAACACGGCTTCTTTGCTGGCTGGCCGCACCTCTATCAGGGTGTGGCTGTAGCGCGCATCAATGCCTTTGCGGGCCACCACCTCCCGTAGCGGTGCGGCATAGGCAGGAATCCCAAAGATGCCTGGAGTGGCCGTGGCATAGATCACCTTGCTCTTGGCGGCCACGGCGGGATCGCGCTTGATCGCGTCGTCGGCCATGTAAGCGATCTTCTGGGGCGCGCCGGGGCACTTGATCGGCATCGGCGCGCAGGTGAACACCGCATTGCCGCCCTTGAAGTTCTGAATGCACTCCCAGGTGTAAGGGGCGAAATCCTTGGAGTAGTTGCTGCACACCCCGCCCTTGCCCAACGCCTCAGGCAGACCCTTGATCGCATCCCAATTGAGCTTCAGGCCGGTGGCGACCACCAGGGCGTCGTAGGTAAGGGTCTGGCCGCCGCTGGTGCTGACGCTGTTGTTGTCAGGGTCGAAGCCCGCCACCGCGTCGCGGATCCAGGTCACGCCCGCCGGGATGAGGTCCGATTCCTGGCGGCGGGTCTGCGCCACGGTGAACACACCGCCACCCACCAGGGTCCAACCCGGTTGGTAGTAGTGCTCGCTGGAGGGCTCAAGGATGGCTACATCCAGGCTGGGGCGGAAGCGCTTGAGGCGCGCGGCCACGGTGATGCCGCCCGCACCACCGCCCACGATCAACACCTGGTGATGACCCATGACCCTGGGATCTGAATTGCTGTCCCAGATCTAACCAGACCCGCCAGCGCTGGCCACGCACCGAAATTATGCGAAGTCGTACCGACTTCGTCTAAGCCGGGTTATGCTCGCTGCATCGACCCGCGCACCAGGCGCACCCCACCCACCATGGACCTCTCCAAACCCGGCACCCAGGCCAATCTCGAAGCGGCTTTCGGCGGCGAAAGCATGGCCAACCGCAAGTATTTGTTCTTCGCCGATGTGGCCAAACAGCTCGGCCATACCGAACTGGCGAAGTTGTTCCGCGACACGGCGAACCAGGAAACCGAGCACGCCTTCGCGCACTTCCGCCTGCTGCACCCCGAACTGGTGGTGGACGACCCCGCTGCCCTGAGCGACGCCCAAAAACAGGCCGTGCTCAGCCGCTGCCTGGAGCTGGCCATCGAGGGTGAAACCTACGAATACACAACGATGTATCCGGAGTTCGCCGCCCAGGCCCGCGCCGACCGCGACGGCGGCGCTGAAGCCGAATTCAACGAGCAGATCAGCGAATCAAAAGACCACGCCGGCATCTTCCGCACCGCCGCGCGCAACTTCGGCCTGTTGACGCCCGTGGAGCACCACCACGCCGATCGCTACAGCGTGGCGCTGGAAGCGCTGCAGGGACAAGGCATCGCCGGCGAGGCCGCCACACCGGTGAGCGGCCAGTGGATCTGCAAAGTGTGCGGCGTGATCTACGACCCCACCGTGGGCGACCCGGAATCGGGCATTGCCGCCGGCACCGCCTTCGAAGCGATCCCCGATGACTGGAGCTGCCCGATCTGCGGCACCCGTAAGGCCAATTTCATCCCCTACCGGCCCGCTGAACTGCAGGCCGCCTGAACCCTGACGGGGCTGGCCACAACACAACTCCGCCAGCCCCTGGCCGACTTAGTGTGCGTTCCAGCACAGAACGAGCGGCATGAACGCCGATCTCACCCCAAACGGGCCGCCCGCGAACTCCCAGCCGCAGGACGCCGCTCCGAGCACCAGCCTCAAATGGGGCCAAAACGGTGAACTCTCCCCAGTGGATCTGCAGCGGGTGCTGGAGCGCCTCACCGATCCCTCGCTCACGCAGTGCAGCCTCCACCCCGACAGCAGCGAGGATTGAGGCAGGCCAGGGAGACAGCCCACGGCTTGGTATCGAGCAACACAGGGGTTCACGCCCAGAATTGGCGCATGAATCAGGTTGACGACGCCACACCCATGGCGCGGCTGCTGGTGGTGGAGGACGACGACACCATCCGCGAAACCGTGGCGGAAGCCCTCGAGATGGAAGGCTTCGCCGTAACAGCCGCAACCAATGGCCGCAGCGCCTGGGATCTGCTCAGCCGGGACAGCTACGACCTTGTGGTGCTCGATCTGATGCTGCCGGGTATCAATGGCCTCGATCTCTGCCGCCAGCTGCGCCAGGGCACGACGCCTCCCCTGATCCTGGTGGTGAGTGCCCGCGACACCGAAACCGATCGGGTGCTCGGCCTCGAAGTGGGGGCCGACGACTACCTGATCAAACCCTTTGGCATGCGCGAACTGGTGGCCCGCTGCCGCGCCCTGCTGCGGCGCCAGCGCACGCCGCTCCCCACCACCAACAGCCTCGAACACCTGGATCTGCAGCTGTACCCAGGGGAATGCCGGGTCACCCGGGCCGGGATCGAGATTCGCCTCTCACCCAAGGAATACAAGCTGCTCGAACTGTTCATGCAAAACCCGCGGCGCGTGTGGAGCCGCGAGCAATTGATCGAGCAGGTGTGGGGTGTCGACTACATCGGCGACAGCAAAACCGTCGACGTGCACATCCGCTGGTTGCGCGAAAAGATCGAAGACGATCCCTCCACCCCCGCCAAGCTGGTCACCGTGCGCGGCTTTGGCTATCGCTTCGGCTAACCGGTGAGCGCAACCCACGCCCTGGCTTTCCTGATCGGCGGCGGCGCTGGAGCCGGCCTCGCCCTCTGGCTCAAACGCAAGCCACGCCTGAAACGTCGCAGCCGCCGAAGCCCCCTCGACCCACCCGACACCCAGCTGCGGGAGTGGATGGAGGAGATGCCGCAGGGATGGTTGCTGATCAACGGTGACAACCGCATCGGCGGGCTCAATCCCCGCGCCGAATGGCTGCTCGAACTGGAGGATTCAGGCCTGGGGCTTCGGGGTGAACCGTTTGCGCTGCTTGATCCCTCCGATGAACTGCTCCACCTGGTGAACCTGGCCCGAGAGAAAGGGATGGCCCAGCGCAGCTCCTGGCCGTTGCGCAGCAGCAACCTGGATGTGCGGGTGATGCCGGGCGACCACGGCTGGGTGGCCGTGGTTCTGCAGGGGCGCAACCCCCTGGAGAGCCAACTCGAACGCCAGGAGCAGTGGGTGAGCGATGTGGCCCACGAATTGAAAACGCCCCTCACCGCCTTGCGCCTCGTGGGCGACAGCCTGGCCCTCAAAGCCGACGGTCGCCAGGCAGTGCTGGTGCAGCGCTTGCAACGGGAACTGGAGCGGCTGCAGGTGCTGGTGAGCGATCTGCTCGATCTCTCCCGACTCGACAACACACCCTTCACCGAATCCAACCCCCAGGCGGTGGTGGATCCGGTGGCCTTGTTGCAGCAGGTGTGGAGCACCCTCGAGCCCATGGCTGGCGAACGCGGCGTGCAGCTAACGCTGAGCTCTGCCGCAGCCGATGGCACGGAAGGCAGCGTCCAGGCAGCCACCGATCCTGCCCGCTTCCACCAGGCCCTGCTCAACCTGCTGGATAACGCTCTGCGCTACAGCCCCGATCAGGCAGCGATTGAAGTAGAGATCAGCACCCGCAACCGCTGGTGCATGGTGGCGGTACGCGACCACGGCCCCGGCCTGAGCGACACGGATCTTGAGCGCATGTTCCAGCGCTTCTACCGCGGCGACCCCTCCCGAGCCCGCTCTCCGCGCAGCGGCAGCGGGCTGGGCCTGGCGATCGTGCAGCAGATTGCCCTCTCCCAGGGGGGAATGGTGCGGGCCAGCAATCACCCCGATGGCGGCGCGTTGCTCGAACTGCTCGTGCCGCGCGCCGCCTGAGTGATCAACTGCGTGGCAGGTGGCTCACCACTAGCTGACGCTGGTCATCGAGCTGCAGCCAGCCCTCTTCCCGCAGCAGCCCCAGCACCCGGGTCACGGTGACGCGGGTGGTGCTCAGGGCATTGGCGATGTCCTGATGGGTGAGGCGCAGGTTGAGCAGCAGACCCTGCTCGCAGGGCTGACCGTAATCCTGGGCGAGCAGCTCCAGGAAGCCACGCACCCGCTCTTCGATGCGGCGCAGACCGAGCAGCGCAATCAGTGCTTCCGACTGACGCATGCGACTGGTCATCGCCTTCACCAGGGTGATGGCCAGATGGGGTGTGGACTCGATCTCGTCCATCGGCAGGCAAAGCAGATCGCTGTCGCCGATGGTGGTGGCCTCATAGAGATCAATGTTGGTGAGGGGTTCACCAAAGATCTCGTTGGGACCAGCCAAACCGAGCAGCAGGTCATCGCCCTGCTCGTTCATGCAGCTGAGCTTGACCATGCCGCGGGTCACCAGCCACACGTGATTGCGCAGCAGAGGAACCTTGCTACCGGCTCCGAGATGCACCAGATCGCGGCGCTGATAAACCTCTTCGAGCGAACTGCGAAGACCTTGCTGACCGCTTGGTGTGTAAACCATCGAGCTGTTGTGCCGACGGGACCCGCGGACTGTATGGAGCATCACCAGCCCTTGAGCAAAGCTCGGGTAGAGGCTGGGTTAAGGCTGGGTTAGCGGTTGAGCTGCAGTTTCAGCAAGCCCTGCCTGCCCGCCGCGGTGCGCAACTCAGCCGAGGCCGCCAGCCAGGCGGTCCAGGCCTGATCACGGGCCTCAAGGATCAGGCTGCAGAGGCTGGGCAGCGCGGCATCGGGCTGCTCCTCGAGCAGGCGTTCAAGCGTGAGCATCAGCACCCGCAGGTCTTGCAGCTCGCCCAGGGCGGCCTGCATCTGCTTGAGCTGCAGCAACCAAGGCTGATAAAGCTCCGGCGCCAAGGGGCTGAGATTGGCCAGGCCGTAGCGGGCACGTTTGATCCGGCGGCGCAATTGATGCAGCGCCAGGGCGCCATCCAGCTCATGGGGTCGCTCCACCCACCAACCGGGCAGCGTGAACAGGCCCGCCAGCACCACCTGCTGCAGCTCAGGGCACCAGGCCGCGATCGGCTCGGCACCCATGGGCGTGAGCACCGGCTCCCGCAGCCAGGCCTGCAGCCGCGCGAGGAGCTTGAGATAGCGGCGCCCCTTGAGGGTGTCGGTGGTGCTGGTGAAAGCCAGCTTGCGCTCGCGCTTCAGCTGCTTGAGCAGCTTGCGCAGGGGGGCTTGCTCCCGCTCGGGCAGCAACGGCAACCAGCGCTGCTGAAGCCGATCGCGCATCACATCGAGATCGCGGGCCAGCCCGAGATCGGAGCCGATGCGGGCCAGGCGCTGGGCACTCACCGCCTCGGGCAACTCCAGAGCCGGCTGGAATTGCTCCACCGTGCTGCGGATCTGGCGGCAGCACACCCGCAGTTGGTGCAGCGGCTCAGGGTCGCGGTCGGCGAGCACATCCAGTTGCAAGGCCACCAAACGGCGCGAACGCTGCTCCAGCAGCAACGCTGCGTAGGCGCCACAACTCTCACCGCCCGACAGCACAGCCTGATCCAGATCGCCCACAGCGTGGAGCCGCGAAAGGCTCACTCTGAACACAATCAAGAGGTTAAGGAGTTAAGGCATGGTTATGGCTTTGGGGTGAACACGAGCGCTGCTACGTTCCTGGGAAAAGCCTTCCTGCGTGAAGCTGTCCACACTGATTCGAGAACCGCTGGCAGAGGATCACGACGCCAGCACCACCTGCGTCGCCGATTCGCCATCCACACACCATCTGCTCTGCCTCAATCAGCAGGAGGCCTTAATGCTGTTTGGGTTACTGCAAGCCGCCTGCCGGCATGAAGCCACCCGGCGCACCCTGCTCAGCAGTGGCGACTATCAACAATTCCACCGTCAGCTCAGCCAGTCTCTGGCTGAAGGGCTCGCCAAACCTCAGAAATAGAGGCTGCTCGAGGAGCGGTCACGCTGCTGCAGTAGGGGTAACCAGCGCTCGCGCAGCTGTTCACGGCTCATCGACCATTCCTCCAGCGGCTGCTGCGCGGCAACCAGGCTCTGAAGCCAATCGCGAAAACGCTCCAGGCTCTGGAGATCGTCTTGTCGACCGGGCCGCTCAGACACGGGGCTTCAAACCACTCTTCACCAGCGTAGGCGCAGTTCTGCCACTCATTCGGTGCAGATTCTGAAGATCGGAACGCGGCTGAGCGGGATCCAGCACGTGCAAGGCACCCAGGCAGAAAGCCTGAATCGCCATGCAACAGGCCACTGAAGGAAGCCAGTTCGGAAGCCAGTTCAAAACGCTCTGCATGAATAGGCTGGCTGTCGCCACCTGATTCGAATGGATTGGAGCGAGGTGGGCTGTGGCAGACAACACGGCCTGCCCGTATGGACGCTCACATCCAACGGTTCAAAGCAGCTGGCACCGTTGCCGATGGATGAACGAGCGCCCCTATGCAAAGCCTCCCCCAACTGAGGCCGACGCCGGGCTCGCTCGATTCACGCCGACTGGAGGAGAGGCCGGGCCAGATGCCCAACAGCCTCTACCTGGCTGGGGGGCGCGCAGCCACCTGCATGTCTGCCTTGGTGCTGTGGCCAGAGGGTCCGCAGCTCTGCCGGCTCAACAGCCACCAGCAAGTGCAGGATCTCTTGAGCCAACGGGTGCCGATCTGGCTGCGGATCACCGGCATGGGGCAACCGCACCTGATCCGCGAGGCGCTCGAGATCTGCCGGATCCCCTCAGCCTTCAGCCCGCTGGTGCTCGACACTCCACAATCCACACGGGTGGATTCCATGGGCGATGTGATCGCGGTGGTGCTGCACCGGCTGCGCTTCTCCCGGGATCCCCTCAACCTGGTGAGTGATCAGGTGAGCATGCTGCTCACCCACAACTGCCTGATTTCGATCGAGGAGGCACCGAGCGGTGAGCCCTTCGCCTCACTCACCGATTGGCTACTGCACAAAACGCCGATCGCAGCAGCCGAAGATCTCGACGATCTTCTCCACTACATGGTGGACAACATCCTCGATGGCATTTTTCCAATGCTCGAGCAGATGGCCAATCGGCTGGATGATCTCGAGGAAGCGGCCCTGCGTGACCCGCGGCCGCGGGTGCTCACCCGCACCTACCAACTGAGAACCAACCTGCGGCGCATTCGCCAGCAATTGTGGCCTCTGCGCCATCAAATCCTGCTGTTTCTCCGCCAGAACCAACCGGTGATGGGACCCGATGGCCTGCAGGGATTTCAGGAAATGGCCCAGAACGTTGAGCAGATTTTTGAGAGCTGTGAAATCCTTCGCCATCAGTGCGATGCGGTGACCGAAGCCCACATGGCCAGCACGGGCAATCGCATGAACCAGATCATGAAAACCCTCACGATTGTGTCGACGATCTTTGCCCCGCTCACGTTCATCGCCGGCATCTATGGCATGAACTTCGACAACATGCCGGAGTTGCATTGGCGCTATGGCTATATCGCTTCGCTGCTGCTCATGGGTGCCATCGCCACGATGCAGGCGATCTACCTATGGCGGCGCGGCTGGTTCGAGGATTGGACAGCGCCGCGGCGTTAAGCGCCTCGAAGAATCAGTGATCAAGCCCGCGCATCCGCCGCTCGAGGTTCGCCATCAGTTCGATCGCGAACAAGGGCGTTTCCTGCACAGCAAACAAAAATTGCTCACGGCCCATCTCGATCAATTCCGTGGCCTCAAGCGCCCGAGCCGTGCCATGGCGGCGATGCTGATCGCTCACCAACGCACCCACACCAACCACCTCACCCGGCCCGAACTGCTCAAACCCATCCGCACTCCAACGCAGCTCGACCGAGCCGCTGATCACGCAGAAGATCGAGACTCCCGGCTCGCCTGCTTCGAACAGCAGTTCACCCGGTGCCAGCGCACGCAAGGGCAAGCTGCTGGCCAGGGCCTGCATGGTGTGAAGCAGACCAGAGTTCATGCAAGGTGATGCACCTGGCACCACCTTGCCGCGCTTTGATAAAGAGACGGTGAAGGACAGCCGCTGAGGCGGTTTCTACGGTGATGGCGGCGGGCTTGAGCCAGGGTGTCGATCGGCGACGGGGCTGTTCTGATCTGCGGGCTCGGGGCGCTGGGGCAGGCCTGTTTGGAACGTCTGCTGCCCTTCGATGTGCCGCTGCGGGCCATTGACTTGCACAGCCCGCAATGGCGGCGCGCTGACTTAAGCCAGCGGATCAGCCTGGTGGTGCAAGGAGATATGCGCCAGGCCCAGGTGCTCGAGCGCGCAGGAATCCGCCGATGCCGATCGGTGTTGCTGCTCAGCGCTGACAGCCAGGTGAACCTGGAGGCCGCCCTGCAGGTGCGCCTGTTGAATCCGGATGCCGACGTCGTGGTGCGCTCCAGATCCGGCGAGCAATCCATCGGCCGTCTCCTGGAGCAACGGCTCCCGAAAGTGGCCGTTGTCGATCCCCTGGTGCTCACGGCTGGAGCCGTGGCCAGTGCGGTGCAGCCCCATGAGGGGTTGATCCAACTCGACAGCCACAGCGAAGGCGAAACCATCAGCGTGGTGAGCCGTGAAGAAGCAGCGACAGCCCTGGCCTGCAGGCCCGTGCGGCCGAATGCCGCGGGCCGATCCGATCTGTGGATCATCGTGCGCCAAGGGGGCAGCGCTGTGCAGCACTCCAAAGGTGCCAGCTGGTGGCAACTCCCAGGCCGGATCCGGCGATGGCGCCCCCCTTGGGGCTCCCTGGCGCGGCGCCCGATGCATTGGCTTGCACCGCTCGTTGTGGCGGCCATCGTGCTGGGTTTGGCGCTGTTCTCCGGGCAGGCGGGGGGATGGCAGCGATCGCTGTTGATCACCCTGGGGCTGCTGCAGGGTGAATTCGTCGACCCGGTGATGCTGCTCTCGCAGCGCAGCCTGTGGCAGCTGCTGGCTGGTCTGAGTTACGCCCTGCTCGGAACCCTGCTCACCTCGGCCTTGGTAGCCCTGATCCTCGAGCGCCTGCTGAGCGAACGGCTGGGCTTACGCCGCCGGGAACGGGTGAAGAGCGGGAGCCGGCAGGTGGTGATCGTGGATGGGCCAGAGGTGGTGGAACCGATTCGCACGCTGCTGGAGAGCGAACGCATCGGTGTTCAAACAGCCAGTCTCAGCGAGGGGATGAACGCCCTGGATCGTCAACTGGAGCGCCTGAACAACTGCCAGGTGGTGGGCATTGGCCTACTGAGCAACCACCTCCTGAACAACGTGCATGCGGCACTGGCCCTGCAGGAAAAGGATCCGGCCTGCAGGCTGGCGGTGCTCGCCCACGCCATGGAAGCCAGCGATCAACTGGGTCGCATGCTTGGCGGAATCACGGTGATCTCTGCGGTGGATCTGGCCGCTGATGCATTGGTGGCCACCGCCTTTGGTGAGCGTGTGGAGCGGGTGTTGCAGATCCAAGGCGTGAACCACCTGGTGGTGCGCTACAGGATTGAACCGGAGGATCAGCTCTGCGGGCTCACGGTGGCGCGGGTGGAAAACGGCTACGGCATGACGGTGTTGCGTCACCAACGCCGCCAGCGTCCGCAGGCCCGGGCGATTCCGCCCCTCGATTGGTCGTTGTTGGCGGGGGATGCCATCACAGTGCTGGCCACCCTCGACAGCCTGCGGCGGGTGGAATGCGGTGAGCGCGAACCACCCCAGTGGTGTGTGGAGCTGCGCTGCAAGCCCCATCCCCATGAACGGTTTGTGGTGCAGCAGTGTCTCGCCCGCTATCTCGATCTGGCACCTGGGCAGGTGCAAGGCTGGCTCGACGGCCATTGGAAACGCAGCAAACCCCTGGACCGCGATCTCGCGGAGCTGATGCAACGCGACCTGCAACGCCTGCGTGTTCAGACGCGGATGTGCAGGGCCGATGCACCAACCCAGCCTGAGGGCAGCAATGACTGACTGGCTGCAGGCGTTGCTGTTGGGCCCTGGCTGGGGACTGGTGAGCCAGCTGCTTCCCTGCCCACTGAACGCGGGTTGGTCCGTTGAGCAAGATCTGGCCTTACCGGGGCCTGGTGGGGGGTACTCCGCGATCCAGATGGAACCCGGCCGGCAACGCTTCTGGCTGTTGAGCGACCTGCCGGAGGGCGAGCTGAGCGCCTGGACGCTGCCAAGCGATGGCCGCCACCCTGACCGCGTGAGGAGCCTGCAGCTCCAGGTGCCGCCGTCTGTGACCCAACAGCTGGATGGCGAGGGCCTTGTGATCGAAGGCGATCAGGCCTGGATCGCCACGGAAGGGCGACGCAGCCGTGAGCGGGCGCCACAGCTGCTCCGCGTGTCGCTCAGCAACGGAGAACTCCAAGCCGCCGTCGCGCTTCCACCGGCCTGGCAGCAAGGCCTGGCGAGCAACGCCGGTCCGGAATCGTTGGCCAGGCTGAGCCGCTCCAACGCCCCCCTAGCCCTGCTGATGGCCGCGGAACGGCCGCTCCTCCACGATCCTGCGGATCAGGTCCGCCTGCTGCGCTGGGCCTGGCCCGCCGGCCGCGATCCCAGGCGGGATCCCCCGCAGGCCCATGAACAGGGCGCCTTAGCTGCACCGGCAGGGGGCCAGTGGGGATTGACCGATCTACTGGTTCTGCATCCACCGAAGCCACATCCCCCACTGCTGCTCACCCTCTGGCGCCACTACGCCGATCCCTTGCAGTGGAGCAATCAGCTGCGCCTTTATCGACTACCTGCACCACAACACCTTGAACAGCCCCTCCAGCAGTGGGATCTGCAGGCGAGCGGCTTGACTCCCGAAAACTGGGAGGGCCTCAGCCTTGGCCCCACGTTGTCGCCTGGACAACCGAGCTTGCTGCTGGTGAGCGACGACAATCGCAATCCCTTTCAAACCAGCCGGTTGGCACGCCTCAGCCCCCGTCATTCCAGCCATTGCACACCAGAACTCCCTGGCAGCAGCCGCTGATGCAGAGGCGAACGCTGCTCGAGTTGCTGGGGCTCGGCACTGCGAGCTTGGCGATCGGACCAGCCAGCCATCACCCAGCGCTTGCTCGGCCAGCCAAGACCATGCGCTGGCCATCGATCCAAGGACCAATCCCGCTGCCCAGCGATGGACTCGATGCCGAGCAACAGCGGCTGAGTTACCAGCGCATCACGCTCAACGATCGGCTCGACGTTCCTCCAGGCTTCCGCGCGGATCTGTTGCTGAGCTGGGGAGATCAGCTCGGCGAGGGCGTGATGGGGTTCAACAACGACTACCTCGCCTTCACGCCCCTCAATCCAGACCATGCGCTACTCACGATCAACTTCGAATACATCAGTGCCCTGATCTGGCGCGAGGGCTATGCGGAAGCTCACGGCAGCAACCTGCCCTTTACCGAGCTGGAGGAGTTGCTGAAACAGGCTGGGGGCCGTGCCCACATCCCTGGGCTACCAGCCAATGCACGCTTGCGAAGCCTGGCGGAACGGGTGGCTACCGCCGCTCTGGAAGATCTTGGAATTGGCGTCGCCAGCCTGAAGCGAGACGCCAATGGGCGTTGGCGCCATGCACCCACTGCACTGGAGCGGCGCATTCATGGACTGAGCGGCCTCAAGGATCCGAACCAAAGGATGCGCAGCACCGGCCCGGCAGCGGCGGTGTTTCGGCGGCACAACCGGCTGGGCTACGACGACGGCCTTGGTGATCGGATCATCGGCACCTTCGCCAACTGCGCCGGAGGGCGAACACCCTGGGGCACGGTGCTCTCGGCAGAAGAAAATTTCCAATCCCAGGTGCCGGAGGCGGTGTATGCCGACGGCAGCTCGTTAGCGCCAGCAGAGTGCCCCTTTGAATTCAGCCGCCAGCGCATCGGGGGCTTGGGCAACCCCTTTGGGCTGGCCGGGAACAAATACGGCTGGATGGTGGAGATCGATCCACAAACGCCGAGCCGGCCAGCGGTGAAGCACACCTGGCTGGGGCGATTCCGGCATGAGGCGGTAGCGGTGCGCGCCAGAGCCGGTGAACCCCTGGTTGTGTACACAGCCTGTGATCGGCACGGCGGCCACCTCTACCGCTTTGTGAGCCGCGATCCGGTTGTTGATCCCCGCGATCGCAACAACTCACGGCTCCTCGAACACGGACGATTGGAAGTGGCGCAATTCGTGGCCGATGGCACGGGGCGGTGGCTGCTCCTGGCCCCGCAGACAGCGGTTGCACCCTGGAAGCCCATGGATCAGGAGCCATTCAGTAGCGCCTCCAGCGTGACGGTGCCCCACAGTGATCGCAGCCGTGCCGGCGCTGAGCGCCTGCGCACGGAGGCAGATCGAGAGCGCTACTGCGCACAGTTCTCGACCCTGGCTGATCTCTACGTTGGCGAGGGGGATGAACAGCAGGGAGCGATCTTGATCGATGCCCACTTAGCCGCCAACGCGATCGGTGCCACCCCAACAGCCCGCCCAGAAGACACCGATCTTGATCCGATCAGTGGTGATCTGTTGATCACCTTCACCATGGGTGGTTCCGATGAGACGGGCCAACCAGATCCAGCCATCTTCCGGGGGCCTCAGGGTCAAACCCCCTGGCCATTTGGTTGGCTGATGCGCCTCACTGACGCCCCAGCGGATGGCGCGAAACCCGGAGGCAACATCCAGTGGCGCATGGCCGCCACCGGTGGCACACCCTGGGAAGGGGGGCTCGGATTCGCCAACCCCGACAACCTGGCCATCGACCAGCGAGGCAACGTGTGGATGGTGACGGATCGCTCGTTCAGCAGCGCTCAGGGCGACATCTTCGGAAAAAACGCCTGTTGGATCTTTCCCAGATCGGCGGCTGAACAACAGGAGGCAGTGTTGTTTGCCAGCGGCCCGATGGAATGCGAACTCTGCGGGCCCTGCTTTGACGGCGAGGAGCACACCTTGTTCCTGGCGGTGCAACATCCCGGCGAACAGAACGGCAGCCATCGCCCTGATCAGATCGAAATGCAGGCCTTCACCTTGGAGGACCGATCCGGGCAACGCTTTGATCAGCTGCGCACAGTGCCCTTGGGCTCAAACTGGCCATCAGGGGTGCCGGGGCGTGTGCCCCGACCAGGGATCGTGGCCGTGAGCCGCCATCAAGGCGGACCACTGCTGTCGAGCGGTTGAGTCATGCCCATTCCGCAAGCAATTCACGGGCGGCAGGATCGAGCAGCCGCAGCCGTTTCGTGGAGCGCTCCAACCTGCGGTTGAGGGCCTGGCGGCTAATCCCCATGCTGCGGGCCACTTCACTCTGGCTTTCACCCTGCACAAGGCGATCGAACACAGCGATCTCTGCCGGTGCCCGCCTGCGAAAGCGCGCCACCGCGTCGTGGAGGTCTTGCTGATCGAGCGACACATCGGCCGGAGAAGCGAGGCAATCGCCCAGCTTGGTGGTCTCGCTGCCCACCTCGATTGGCCGATCAAGGCTGTCCAGCTGCGAGGCCTTCCAGGCCTGTTGAAGCTCGTTGAGTTGCTGTGGATCCACACCGAGATACTCAGCCAGTTCGCCGTGGCTGAGGCCCGGCGGCGCAAAATGCGCCTTGAGCCGCAACTGCTGCTGGCGAGCTGACAGGCGGATGCAACTACCACTGGCCTCGATCTCTCGGCGAATCGACTGGCGAATCCACCAGCTGGCATAGGTGGAGAAGGAGTAGCCCAGGGCGGGATCAAACTTCTCCACGGCTCGGATCAAACCGATCGAACCGGCCTGGAGCAGATCGGAAAACTCCAGCGCCGCACTTCTCTGGATCCGTGCGTGATAAGGCTTAGCGATACACACAACAAGCCGCAGATTTTCTTTGATCATGCGGCTGCGGGCCCGGGCTGCGGCCCGGCGCTGTGAAGGCGTGGCATCGGGATCGTCAGCCGCGCGAATCTGCTGACCCCGGCTGATCACCAGCTGTGAAGATCCCTGGGGCAAACGGCCGACGCCGTCGAGCCAGGCACGGGTGCTGTCTTGAACCGCCATGGCGTCTCAATCAGTCGGACAGCTGGTGGGGCGACGGCTCCATCAACGAGCAAGCGAGCTCAACGGGCAGAGGCTTCACGTTCCAAACCCGGTCGGCGTACTCCTGGACCGAGCGATCCGAGGAGAAGAAGCCACTGCGAGCCGTGTTCATCAGGGAGGAGCGTCTCCAACCACTCGGGTCGCGCCAACGTCGATCAACGCGCTGCTGAGCCTGCAGGTAAGCATCGAAATCAGCCAGCACAAAGAAAGGATCCGACTGCCGTAAACCCTGCAGCAACGGGGAGAACAAGCCACGATCGCCGTCGCTGAATTGACCAGAATCGAGGAGGTTGAACACTTCCTGAAGCCCTGGTGAAGCCTCGAGCACATCCCAGGGGCGATAGCCCGAAGAGCGCCAGGCAGCCACCTGGTCGGTAGTGAGCCCAAACAGCTCGAAATGGTCGTGGTCCACTTGCTCAAGGATCTCCACATTCGCGCCGTCAAGAGTGCCCAGCGTGATCGCACCATTCATCATGAATTTCATATTTCCGGTACCCGATGCCTCCAGGCCGGCGGTGGAAATCTGCTCCGAGAGATCCGCGGCCGGGTAGACGTGCTCGGCCAGTTTCACGTTGAAATCAGCCAGGAACACAACCTTCAAAAGATCCTTACAGTCGGGATCACGATTCACCACATCCGCGATGCCATTGATCAAACGGATGATCAGCTTGGCCAGGTAATAACCCGGAGCCGCCTTACCGGCAAACACCACCGTGCGCGGCACCATCCCCTCTGTGAGGCCCTTCTTGATGCGCAGATAGCGAGCGACCAATTGAAGAGCATTGAGATGCTGACGCTTGTACTCATGAATCCGCTTCACCTGCACGTCAAACAACGAGGTGGGATCCACCAGCAAGTCATGACGATCAGCAATCAAACTGGCGAGCTGGCGCTTGGCCGCCAGCTTGCAGGCTCCCCAACGATCGAGAAAGCCCGGATCATCAGCGAAGGACTCCAGCTCATGCCAGCGTTGCGGTTCCACTGGCCAGCCCTGTCCCAAACACTCACTGAGCAGGGAGGCCAAGGGTGGATTGGCAAGAGCGAGCCAACGACGCGGTGTCACCCCGTTGGTGATGTTGGTGAATTTCTCCGGCCAAAGGTCCGCGAAATCAGGGAAGAGATCCCGCTGCACAAGCTGGCTGTGCAGGACCGCCACACCATTGATGTGATGCGATCCCAGGGCAGCCAGGTGAGCCATGCGCACGGATTTGCCGCCCCGCTCGTCAATCAACGACACCCGGCTGAGGATGTCGTCACGCCCGGGATAACGCAGCCGTACCTGCTGGAGGAAGCGGCTGTTGAGTTCATAGATGATCTGGAGGTGCCGCGGCAGCAGACTTGCAAACAGGCCCAAGCCCCAGCATTCGAGGGCTTCCGGCAAGAGGGTGTGGTTGGTGTAAGCGAGTGAGCGGGTGGTGATCGTCCAGGCCTGATCCCAGTCCAATTGATGCTCGTCCACCAGCAAGCGCATCAATTCAGCGACGGCGATCGCTGGATGGGTGTCATTGAGTTGCACAGTCCAGTGGTTCTCAAACTCCGCAATTGGAATCCCCCGCTCCTGCAAACTGCGCAACATATCCTGCAATGAGCAGCTCACAAAGAAATGCTGCTGCTTGAGCCGCAAGCGCCGCCCTGCATCAGTGCCATCGTTGGGATAGAGCACTTTGGAGAGCGTCTCGCTATTCACTTTGTCTTCAACGGCTGCGTGGTAATCGCCACTGTTGAAGGCACGAAAATCAAAACTTTCTGTGGCCACAGCCCGCCAAAGACGCACGCGGCCGCAGGTGTTCACCCCATAGCCCAGCACAGGCACGTCATGGGGGATGCCAAGCGCTTGCTCGGCTGGCTCCCAACACACCCGCAACCGTCCGTCGCGATCGCGGAAGGTGCGTGTGCTGCCGCCAAAACCAACCCGGCACGACTTATACGGATACACCACCTCCCAGGGCCATCCCCCTTTGAGCCACTTATCGGTGATCTCCACCTGCCAGCCATTCTCAATCAGCTGATCGAAGATGCCGAACTCGTAACGAATGCCATACCCCGTGGCTGGGATCTCAAGGCTGGCCAGAGATTCCACATAGCACGCTGCAAGCCGACCCAGCCCACCGTTCCCCAAGCCCGGCTCCTCTTCCACCGCCAAGATCCGATCAAGATTCGCGACGCCAAAACGGGCCATCGCCTCCTGTGCCTCCTCGCGAATCCCCAACATCAACAGGTTGTTTCCCAGTTGGGGACCCATCAAAAATTCAGCGGACAGGTAGGCCACCGATTTGGTGGGGTGCTGGCGTTGCAGATCCTTGTAGGCCAGATGCCGTGCCATGAGGCGATCGCGCACCGCATAGCTCAAGGCCATGTAGAGATCGTGATCGGTCGGCGACGTGGTGCTGGCACCCTGGCTGAAGAACAGATGCTCCGTGATGCCATCAAACAGATCGTCAGCGGTGAGTCCGGTGCGTTGCGCGTCGCCATAGCTGGCCGGCAGCGCGATTTTTGGGGTGGTGGTCATGGGAGAAGCAAGATCAGAGAGCAATGTGGTGACACCCGTCAGAGCGTTTCCATATCCAGGCCTTTGGTCTCAATTCGGTAAAGCCAGGTGACAACCGCTCCCAGCAAGGAGGTGATCACTAGGGCCATCAGCAGCCGCTCGGTACCCCAAGCCTTCAGCAGCGTGGGAAAGAAAAATGCCGTGAGGACGGCGCCCACCTTGCCGCTGGCGGCCGCAAAACCAGCGCCAAGCCCGCGAATACGCGTAGGGAACACCTCTCCAGCCAGAAGATAGGTGGTGGCATTAGGGCCGAAGTTGGTCATGAACTGGAAGATCAAGAAGCCAGCCACGATCAACACCAAGCGATCAGTGGATTGATCGCCGCCACCACCCAAAGCTGCCAAGGACAAACCAACAGCACAGCCGATGAAACCGATCACCTGCAGGGGGATACGGCCCCAGCGATCCGCGAGCACAATCGCCACCGCAATGCCCACCAGGAAGCCCACATCAATCAGCGCAGTGCCCCGTGCGCCAATCAGATCTGCATGAATGATCGAGGCCACATTCCGGTCGTGGCTGACATGACCAAAGGCCAGGCCGATGATCACCGGGGTGAAGATGCCGATCCCATAGGTGGATAGATCCTGCAGAAACCAGGGCAGCGAGGCAAGGATTGTGCCTCGCAAATACTTCCCGATGAACAGCTGATCCCAGGAGCCCTTGCGATGAGGGCGACCAGACTCGCTCTCCACCTGAACACTCTTGAGCCGCAAGTTCTGGCGATTCAGCAACTTACGAAGCTGCTTCTCCGCCTTGGTGGTGAGACCACGCGTGATCAACCAGTGGCTACTTTCCGGCAAGAACAAACGACCCCAGATCACCCCAGCCACCGGGATCACAGGTACGAGGTAGAAGAGGCGCCACGCATCGAGATCAGGTTTCGCGCCCAGGATCACCGCAGCGATGGCTGTACCCAACACCGCTCCCACCGCCTGAAAACTGAAGGCACCGAGCACCAGCCGGCCACGGATGGCCGAGGGGATACTCTCCGAAATCACCAGGTGCGCGGTGGGGTAATCAGCACCAAGGGCTAATCCG
Source organism: Synechococcus sp. HK05 (assembly GCF_019104765.1). NCBI lineage: Bacteria > Bacillati > Cyanobacteriota > Cyanophyceae > Synechococcales > Synechococcaceae > Synechococcus > Synechococcus sp. HK05. Next base: position 404,659 of record NZ_JAHRXJ010000004.1, read on the forward strand.
GTGACGAACAGGCTGCCGATCAACACCTGTTTCGAAGGAGCCAAGGCCGCTACCAGCAAGGCGACCAACAGCAGCACCATCTCGCCGATGAACACTGGCTTCCGGCCCAACCGGTCGGCGAGCCCCCCCAGAAGCAGGGCACCAAACAGAATTCCCGCGAGGGTGGCAGCGGTGATCAATCCCTCATCGATATCTGTGAGCGCAAACTGCTCGCTGATCAGGGGCAGGCCAACCCCCTGCATGAACACGATCATTCCCTCGAAAAACTTTCCGGCGGTGGCCAGAGCCCACACCAGCCACTGCATCGAGGACAGGGGTGGACCGGCCAGATGGTCGCCGTCATCCCAGCTGGGAATCTCTTCGATGAAAGCCTGAACACTCTTGGGGTGGCCCATGACGGAGAGAGTCACCCCCTGACCATGGCAAGGGCGGCGGAGGCGCGCGTTAAGCGGAGGTCAACATTCGCTCAAGGCGCGTTCATGTTCACGGCGCTGAAACTGCTCCACCGCCTCCGCCATCGGGCCAAGGAGATCGGCAAACGAGGGTTCGTTCTCCCAGCCCATCGGGAAAGGAGCAGGCCCCTGCCCGGGTTGGTTGTCATTGGGAAGGCCGGTGATCAGCAGTGAACTGCGCTGCTCACTCACGATTGCCCAGAGCCACTTCACCAACAGGGTGATGCGGTTTTCGTCGTCAGGCATAAACGCCAAGTGGGCGAGGGCCCACAGCACCCAGCCGGGAAAGCCCGCAAGCTTGATTCCCCGCAGGTTGGCCACGGCACTCAGGCGGCCTAACACCGCCATGCTGCCGAAATCCACATAGCGGAAGGACTGATGTGGGCGGCCTTCGAGTTTGGCGCGAAGATCACGGCCCACCCACTGGCCCATCTGCGTGGCCGGGCCAGCCATGCCAGGGATGGCTTGCCCATCGGCACTGGCGTGGGCGTAGTGGCAAAGATCACCGATCACCCGAATCTCCGGGTGACCAGCAATCGAGAAATCGGGCTCCACGATCACACGACCGCCGCGATCCAGGGCGCAACCGGTGGCGTCCGCCAGTCGCTGGCCGAGCTTGGAGGCGCGCACACCGGCGGTCCAAAACACGTTTGCTGCCTGCACCACCCGTTCGTCGCCATCCACGAGGCGGATCACCACCGCACCGGGCTGCAGGTCGCTGACCCGGCCCAGCACCAGTTCAACGCCCTTGGCCTGCAGATTGGCGGCCGCAGCCTCCGACAACAGCTCAGGCATCTCCTTGAGCACCCGCCCTCCCGACACCACCAACACCACCCGGGTCTGCTCAGGATCAACACGGCGAAAATCCTTCGCCAAGGCGCGCCGCATCAGCTCCGCGACCGAGCCGGCCAATTCACAACCGGAGGGGCCACTGCCCACCACCACCACGGTTTGCAGAAACTGGCGCTGCTTGGCATCCACCGTGCGCTCCGCCTCTTCGAGCGCCATGAGCAAACGGCGGCGAATCTCCTCGGCGTGCTCCAGGATCTTCATCGGCGGTGCCAAGGCGCGCCATTCCTCATGGCCGAGATAGGTGCTGCCGGAACCAGTGGCCAGCACAAGATGGTCGTAACGGAGATGGGTACCGTTAAAGGCAACGCTGCGCTCAACCGGATCGATCTGACGCACCTCCCCCAGCAGAATCTGCAGATTGCGTTGGTCGCCCACCAGCATCCGCAGAGGAATCGCCACATCGCCGCGGGACACCAAGCCCGTGGCCACTTGATACAACAAGGGCGCAAAGAGATTGAAGTTGCGCTTATCGATCAACGTGACGCGCACCTTCGCTCCCTTGAGCGCGCGGCACACCCGCAGGCCGGCAAAACCGCCGCCCACCACCACCACATGGGGCCATGTGGATGTTTCGGGCGACTCCAGCTCTAGAAAAAAGCGCTCGGCCATGGTGCACTCAGGCAGATAGGCCGAAGGTATTGAGGGGCAAGCGGCGGGCCTGTGCTGTGCAACACAGCCGGGCGACCCGTGCCTCAGCGCACCAGTTCTGGCAGGGCCGCCGCGGGGACGTTGCGAATCACTTCCACTTCAGCGATGACCGCTGGATCCGCCTTGAACGCCTTCCATTGCGGGGTGGCGATCAATTGGGCGGCTGCAGCAACACCCAGACGCTGGCCAGCCTGCACATCGCTGGGGTAATGCACACCGCATAAGACGCGGCTGTTGCCGCCATGACGCCCCACCTCCACCAGCCGCAGGCGTCGCTCGGGCACCAGATCGGCCAACAGCTCAGACGCGGCCCGAAACCAGGTGGCGTGACCAGAGGGGAAGGAATAACCCTGCTCCAGAGGCAGGCAAGGCTGGATCCTGGTATCAGCGACGAACGGCCGAGGGCGCTGATAGCGATCTTTCAGCGTGTCTTTCACGGCATCTACGGGCTTCAGGAAAGCCTTCAGCGCCGCGTTGATCGTTGGCGTGGTCTTCACCACATCAACGCCAAGCGCCCGGCTGAAGCTGCCGGTGTTGCGCTCCAACAAGGTCCATGTGTTGGCAGCCATCTCCGGTGTGCGCGCCCCCTGCAGCCAGAGCAGGATGGCCAGATCTTGTCGGGCGAGCTCGCTATCCGAACGCGGTGGCAATCCCACAACCCGGCTGAGGGGGGCGATCGATAAATCAACACCTTGGGCGACCGGTGGTTCGGCTCGAGCAGCAGGCGAAGCCAGCGACATCGCCATCAAGGAAGCGACCAGCAACAGCGAGCGCTGCACAAGGCAAGGGGGAACGATGGGAGTCATGGACGGGATCGAGGAATGAGCGCCGAACATCGCTGGGAGCCATCCAGCAAGGCAGCCTGGCTGTAGCGGGTCACCAAGGGTGTTGAGGAATCCTTGGCGTAGATGAAGCGATAGAGCGTGTCGAAATCGTCGTCGGCGATCGGTGGCATGGCATCCCACCCCAGGCCAGCAGCGAGCAGGGGCAGATGGCGGTGTTCCCAGAAGAGCACAACCAAGCCACCCTGCAGGGCTGGATTGCGGAGAATCTGTTCTCCTGAACGCCGGGAATCCTGAAGAGATGAGCGGTCGATCCGAATGTTCACACCACTGGCAACACCAAGCGGAACAGCCGTTTGATAACTACGGGCGTTCTTACTGGTTTCGGCATCCAACGCATACGTGGTGATCTGCGTGGGCGCTCCAAAACAGGCCGGTAGAACGCTGGCCAGCGCCAGTGCCCGTTGCAGACCTGCCGGCGAAAGGTTGTAGCTGCGATCAGAAGGCGCCTTGTGGCCATGGCGCATGAGCAACACCTGGGCGGGGCGGGACCGCACGGGCTGCTCACACCAAGCCACGAACAGCGAAGCCAGGCCACACGCCGTGAACAGAGCAACAAACGGGCGCAAACCGGATAAACACCGCAGAGATGCAGCTTCAGTGTGCTGCAAGGTTGCAGATCCACGATCGCGGGGGCGACACCCCAAGGTGCAACGCAACACCTGCCCATCAGCCAGAACAACGAAACAATCAATGGGGCCGGCTCTCGATCGGTATGCCCGAACTCGCATGGACAGCCAAGGTGCACCAGGCGAGCATCCTGCGCCTGCGCCCCTTGATCGCCAACAGCCTGGACCTTGAACTGCAGCGCCGGCATTGCCGCGATGGCTACCTGCTGCTGAGGGAAGCAGGGCTGCCTCGCCATTGCCAGGCCGAAGCCGTTGTGGTGACGATGCACTGGAAGGATTCACGCACCAACCTCTGCCACATCAGCGTGGCGAGCCAGGAGAGCGATCACCCGGAATCCACCCGCTGCTGGGATGTGGCCCTACGGCTACGGCGCCTGCTCCAGCCAACCAAGCCATAACCTGACCGCAACCTTGAACTCCTAAAAAAGGCTCATCCCTCTGGCAAACCATGGCCACCGCTCAGCCGCCGCACGAGCTGTATCTCAATCGTGAGCTGAGCTGGATCGAATTCAACAAACGCGTGCTTGCGCAGGCCCTGAATCCACAAACGCCCCTCTTGGAGCAGGCCAAGTTCAGTGCCATCTTCAGCAATAATCTCGATGAATTCTTCATGGTTCGGGTGGCGTCACTGCAGTCGCAGGTGCACGCAGGCGTGCAGAGCCTTAGCGAGGATGGAAGGACGCCAAGGCAGCAACTGGATGCCATCCGTGAGCAGCTGGAACCCCTGTTGCAACAACAGCAAGATCACTACCGCCGTGATCTGAAAAGCAACCTGTCCAACCACGGCATTTTGCTACTGGATTACGAGGATTTATCGCGCAAGCAGAAAGATTGGGCAAACAGCTACTTTCACACCAGTGTATTCCCGGTGCTGACGCCCCTGGCGGTTGACCCAGCCCATCCCTTTCCATTTATCAGCAATCTCAGCTTGAACATCGCGGTCACCATCCGCGACCCAAACACCCAACAACAACAATTCGCACGCATCAAGGTTCCGCAGAAAAACCTGCCGCGCTTTGTGAGCATTCCGCCTGAACTCCACGGGGGCCGAACACCGCAGCCGCTGTTCATGGGCTTGCCCCTCGAGCAGTTAGTGGCCTTCAACCTGCAACGCCTGTTCCCGGGGATGTTGATCGAGGGCCATCACTTCTTCCGGGTTACCCGAGATGCTGATCTCGAGCTGCGTGAGCTCGAAGCCGACGATCTGATGGAGGCCCTCGAGCAGGGCCTGCGCAAACGGCGCATGGGCGGCGAAGTGGTGCGCTTGGAGGTGGCCGACGAAATGCCGCCAGAGCTCGTGGAGCAGCTGATGCGCGGCATGGAAGTCGACGATTTCGACGTGTATCGCATCAATGGCCCGCTGGGATTGGACGATCTGATGGGTTTGCTGGCGATCAACGCCCCCCAGCTCAAGGATGCGCCGTTTCGAGGCCGAACCCCCAAACAGCTCCGCACCACCCAGAGCAGCCAGCTGGAGGATGGCTCACTGCAGAATCAGGATTTTGAGAGCATCTTCCGCGTGATTCGCCGCGGTGATGTGCTGCTGCATCACCCGTTTGATCTGTTCTCCACCTCTGTGGAGGAGTTCATCAACCAGGCCGCCGACGATCCCCACGTGCTGGCGATCAAAATGACGCTCTATCGGGTATCGAAAAACTCGCCAATCATCGCTGCTTTGATCCGAGCCGCCGAAAACGGCAAGCAAGTGATGACCCTGGTGGAACTCAAAGCCCGCTTTGATGAAGACAACAATATCCAGTGGGCACGGCAGTTGGAACGCTCAGGCGTGCATGTGGTGTACGGCGTGCTGGGCCTCAAAACCCACACCAAGATCACGCTCGTGGTGCGCCGTGAACAGGATAATCTGCAGGGCTATTGTCACATCGGAACCGGAAACTACAACTCCAAAACATCCAGCCTCTACACCGATCTTGGGATCCTCAGCTGCAACAACGAGCTGGTGAGCGATCTGGTGGATCTGTTCAACTACCTCACCGGTTTCTCCAAACAGCAGGAGTTCCGCCGCCTACTGGTGGCACCAGTCACCCTGCGGCGACGCATGCAGGAGCTGATTCAGCGCGAGATCGAGCATGCGCGCGCTGGCCGGCCCGCCGCCATCAAAGCCAAGATGAATGCCTTGGTGGATCCAGGCATCATCGCCTTGCTCTACGAAGCCTCCCAAGCGGGAGTGAGCATTGATTTGGTGGTGCGCGGCATGTGCAGCCTGCGGCCGGGGATCGCAGGCGTGAGTGAAAACATCCGTGTGGTGAGCGTGATCGGACGACTACTGGAGCATTCCCGCCTGTTCTGGTTCGCCAATCACGGCGACGCTGAACTGTTCCTCGGCAGTGCCGACTGGATGCCCCGCAACCTGGATCGACGCGTGGAGGCGGTGGTGCCTGTTCTTGATCCCCAGATCAGCCTGCAGTTGGAGTGGTTGCTGCAGCTCTACCTCGACGATGCCCACGGCTGGCTGATGCAAGCCGATGGCAGCTATGTGGTGCGCAACCCCGAGGCGCCGGGCCCCCTGGCCCAGCAGGAACTGATGGAGCTCTGGTCGCTCAAAAGCGCTCGGGCTGAGGCGCTTGCCAGGTGGGAGCCAACCGCTGACGCTGCACCAACACCTGGGCCTTCCGTTCCAACCTGCGGCGATCCAACCACCACAGCCCAAAGCGACCCTCTTGCGCCAGCAGCGGGCTAAGCAAAGGCCCCCAGTGGCGGTGCTGCGCGAGGTGCAGCGGCGCCGCCACCAGGATGTGACTGCTGCGCTGAGGCGCCTGTAAGCGCGGTTCATGGCGTAGACGATCCTCAAGATTCACCAGCTCCTGGGCACTCGTTCCTTCGTAGGCAATCGGTGCGCGGGAATAGAAGTGAAAGCTCGGGCGGATCACACCCAAGAGTGCGATCGGCTGCCCTTGTAGCTGCTCAGCGCCCTGCAGAGCACGGGCACGAAGGGCGAGCGAGCGGATCGGTTGGCTACGCAAGCCATCCCCCAGCCGAAGCAGCGGCAAAAACACGGCAGGAACAAGCAAGAGCCAGCTCACCTGAACCGCCAATACCGGCCAGGTGAACCGCTCAGCAGGGCTGGGGATGCTGAACCAGAGTGCAAGCAAACCACCCGCCACAAGCAACACCAGCGCCGGGGTGAGCACACCGGAGGCGAGCACAGCAGGCGCCAGACCCACCAGATCTGGATCGCCAACTTGAGCGAGCCATTGCGGGGCGAATGCCAAGGCCAAGCCAAGGCTCAGGGAAGCGAAAGCGCCTAGCCGCACGCACCAGCGCACAACCCAATCACGCTCCCGCAACACAGAAGCCGCCAACAGGGCAGCCGCTGGCGTGGCGGGCAACCAGTAGCTGGGAAGTTTGGTTGCCGACACGCTGAACAGCAGCAACACCGCCAGCAACCAACACGCGGCAAAACGCGGCAAACCCGGCCCTCGCCGCAGGCCGCGCCAGAGCCCCAACAGAACCAACGGGCTCCAGGGAAGACTGGCAACGATCAGCATCGCCCCGTAAAACCACCAAGGAGCCGCGTGACGGTTCACCACCTCGGTGAAACGCTGAAGGTTGTGATACCCAAAAAAGCTCTGGGCAAAGGCCGGGCCCTCTCGCCACAGCGCGCCGGCATACCAGGGGGCTGCCACCACGAGGGTGATCAGCAGACCGCGCTGCGGCTGGAGACGCCGGCAAACATCCGGAAGGTTTCGATCCAGCAGCGCGCATCCAGCCCAGGCCAGGGCAAACAACACCAGAGCCACAGGCCCCTTGGTGAGGGTGGCGAGGCCAAGGGCCAGCCAACACAGCCACCATGGGATCCGGGCGCTGTGACACGACCACCAGGAACTCAACAGGGCGAACGCCACCAAGGCGGTGAGCAAGCTGTCGCTCACACCGATACGGCTCCAGAGCATCACCAACGGGCTAAGCCCATAGAACAGCCCTGCCACCAACCACAACCCTTGTGGTCGCGTGAGCACACGGCGCTCCCACCACGCCATGAGCACCATCACCAGCAGCAAGGTGGCACCCGATGCCAAGGCCGAAGGCAAGCTCGCCGACCACGAGCCCAACGCATCCCAACGGCTGTGACCGGGAAGGCAGTACAGGGCCGCCATCAGCCAATACACGAGGGGCGGCTTGTCGTAGCGGGGCAATCCGTTCACCTGAGGGATCAACCAATCACCGCTCTCGGCCATCCCACGCGCTGATGCTGCAAAGAGCGGTGGAGTTTCGTCCACCAGCCCGATACCTCCGAGATCCCAGACAAACAACAACAGGGCGAGCAATGCAGCTACCAGGGCCACACCCCACAACGGAAACGATTTACGGCTTGGCAACAATCAGGGGGCGTAAATAGGGGTGAATGTCACCGGTGACAACGCTGGATAATCCGAATCCATGACTGAGTGCGGCGACATGAATACATGTGGCAGTCGCCAAGGCAAACAGAAAGCGAACTTGATCCGTCACGGCTGAAAGAGAGAGGAGCGGCTGCCTCGCAAGCTGTTCCAAAGCTTTTTGATTTCGTCGTAAGCAGCTTCTTGACTGATCTTGCCATTGCCCTGAAGACCAACGATCAAGCCCACACGATCTGCGAACTGCTCGAGGTTCTGATGAAAGGCCACACGCTCGGGGGTCCAGTCGTCACCACGGTAATGACTGAATCCTTCGAGGGGAGAATGAATGCCCTCTCCATCAGACAGCGGCTTTGGAGACTCAGTCATAGAAGGAACAACCCATGATCCAGGAAGCGAGTGGCTGGGAGTTGACGTTCACCATGATCAGCCGAATCGACCCGAGACATAATCCTGCGTTGCCTGCTGACTCGGTGCATTGAAGATCGTTTCAGTCTCTGCAAATTCCTCCAGGCAACCCACTTTTCCGTCGCCGTCTGCCTTGGGGGTGACATTGAAGAAGCCGGTCATGTCGCTGACGCGCACGGCCTGTTGCATGTTGTGGGTCACGATCACAATCGTGTAGCTCTTCTTGAGCTCATGCATCATTTCCTCGATCTTGAGGGTGGAGATGGGGTCGAGGGCTGAACAAGGCTCATCCATTAAGATCACTTCCGGCTCGATTGCAATGGCGCGAGCAATGCAGAGGCGCTGTTGCTGGCCGCCGGAGAGGGCATAACCGCTTTCCTTGAGCTTGTCTTTGGTTTCGTCCCAAATGGCGGCTTTCCGCAGAGAACGTTCAACCAACTCATCCATATCACCGCGATAGCCATTGATACGGGCACCGAAGGCAATATTTTCGTAAATGCTCTTGGGGAAGGGATTGGGCTTTTGGAACACCATCCCGATGCGGCGGCGCACCTCCACAGGATCCACATTCGGTGCATACAGATCCTGGCCATCGAAAATCACACGCCCTTTGATGGCGCACCCTTCGATCAGGTCGTTCATGCGGTTAAGGGCGCGCAGCACCGTGCTCTTGCCGCAACCGGAAGGGCCAATAAAAGCAGTGACCTTTCCGCGCGGAATCTGCATGTACACACCTTTCACGGCTTCATTGCCGCTGTAGCTGATGCCGACATTCTCAAGTTCCATGCAGAACTCGGAGCCGGATTGCTGCAGATGAGATGGAGAAGGCATGGAGGTGGTCATGGCACAGGCTTAGTGAGGTGCGAAAAAGGAAACGAGAACTCAGGCGCGGGCGAAACGACCCAACCAGCGGGCGAACAGGTTGGCGGCCAGGATCATCACCACCAACACAAACGAGGCTGCCCAGGCCAAGGCGATCTGGGCCTCATAGGGCATGATCGCGAAGTTGAAGATCAACACCGACATGGTGGCGATCGGGTTGAAGAGGCCCTCCTGCCAGAAGGGGGAGAAGAGGGCTGTAAAGATCAGTGGTGCGGTTTCACCGGCAGCTCGAGCAATGCCCAGCACGACACCGGTTGCAATCGGCGTGAAGGCCGCCGGAAGCGTGATCCGCGTGATCGTGACAAATCGGGAGGCACCGATCCCAACGGCGCCCCAACGCAGTTCCTGAGGCACGAGTTTCAGAGCTTCGTCGGTGGTTTTGATCACCGTGGGCAGCATCAACACCGAGAGAGCAACACCACCTGCCATCGCGCTGTAGCTCTGGCCGAAAAACAGGCGCGTGCTCACGATCAAGCCGTACACAAACACGCCGCAGATAATCGACGGCACTCCCGAGAGAACATTGGTGCCAAAGCGCACGAATTGGGCAAACCAACCGGAGCGGGAGTATTCAGCCAGATAGATGCCGCCACCCACGCCCACGGGAATGGCGATCAAGCTGGCGATCAAGGTCACCACAATGGTGCCAACGATGGCATTGCCAATCCCGCCGCCCTCAAGGCCCGGCGGAGGTGGCAACTCAGTGAGCAGCGAAAGGCTCAGGAGCGATCCACCCTTCACGAGCACATAGCCGAGCACCAGCAGCAAAGGCAGCACGGCGATCAGCGCGAACACAGATGCCACCACTGTGAACAGCAGGTTCCAGCGGTTACGCGCAAGGGAGCCATTGAAGCGCAGTGAAGAGCGGCGGAACTCTGGCTGCAGAGGAGCCAACGGTGAAGCTGTAGACGTCATGGCAATCAGCTGTACTTGAGGCTCAGACGACGCACGATCCACTGCGCCAGGATATTGACCACCAGCGTGAGCACCATCAACACCAACGCGGCATACATCAGCGCCGACACCTGAAAACCATCGGCCTCACCAAATTGGTTGGCGAGCATCGAGGAAATGGTGTTGCCGGGAGCCAACAGACTCCAGCTGAAGTTGTTGGAATTGCCGATGATCATGGTGACGGCCATCGTTTCGCCCATGGCCCGGCCCAGTGCCAGCATCACCCCTCCGGTGATGCCCGAAACGGCGGCGGGGAGAATCACCCGCAGGATCGCGCCCCAGCGAGTGGTGCCAACGCCGTAGGCGGCCTGACGCAGCTCAGGGGGAACCTGCTGCAGGGAATCACGGGAAATGGCCGTGATGATGGGAAGGATCATCACCACCAAAATCAGAATGGCGGGCGCCACGCCGGGTCCCTGGGCCGTGGTGGAGAAGAACGGGAGCCAGCCGAGGTACACATGAAGCGCCTCAAGCAGGGGACGAAGGAAAGGCTCCATCACAAAAATGGCCCAGAGGCCTAGCACCACCGAGGGGATGGCAGCCAGCAGCTCCACCATCAGGCCAAGGGCCTGACGGATCCACAGCGGAATCAGATTTTCAGTGATGAAGATGGCGGTGCCAACCCCGAGGGGCACCGCGATCACGAGGGCCAGGATCGAGGTCACGATCGTGCCGTAGATCGCGGTGAAGGCACCGTATTGATTGCCGATCGGGTCCCAATCGGATGTGGTGATAAAGCGCAGGCCGAACGCGCCAATGGCCTGATGAGCCCCCGTTAACACCGTGAGCAAAATGCCCAACAGCACCAAGCCCACAATCGAAGCGAGGCCAACCGAGAGCTGGCGGAAGCCCTGGTCGACCAGCTTCTCAGAGGGGGGGCGGCGCCTCAGAGAGAAGAGATCATTTGGTTCGGCAAGCGGCATCGGCAACAGGCCTCATGCACCCAAGCTCCCACGCATCAGCACTCGTGGTTTTAAGAGCCGGTTAAGAGAGCGAATCGAGATGCTTATCGCACCCGTTCCTTGAATCATTCATTAACCAGGGCTTAACGAGGTGGCTCCATTGGCTGGTCAGAGTGGCGCCATGCGTTCCTTTCCACCCGTGGTTGCTGCGCGCTTGGTTGCCCCCCTGTTTGCCGTTGGCCTGGCAGCGGTGAGCGGCGCCGGATTGGCCCAACAGGCCTCCACAAGCAGCAAAACCATCTGGATTTCGGGATCAAGCACGGTGTATCCCTTCAGCGTGGCTGCCATCGCCAAGACGAAAAGCCTCCTGCCCAAAGACGTGACGTTTAGGGCGAGATCGGTGGGAACCAGTGCGGGCTTTCGCGAATTTTGCAGCGGCAAGCTCAGTCTCGCCGCCGCCTCCAGGCCGATCAACAGCGAGGAACTCAAGCGCTGCGCTGCCGCTGGTGTGCGCTTCATCGAGCTACCGGTGGCCTTCGATGCCATCACGGTGGTGGTGAATCCCAAAAACAGCTTTGCCAAAGAGATCAGCACAGCCCAACTGCGCACGCTCTGGAATCGCAAAGCCCAAGGAACGATCCAGCGCTGGAACCAAGTGAACCCGGCATGGCCCAACACAGCAATCAAGCTCTGTGGCCCAGGCAAGGATTCCGGCACCTACGACACCTTCAACAAGGCGATCAATGGCAGCACGACCAATTCCAGGCAGGACTACACCGCCAGCGAAGACGACAATGTGCTGGTGAACTGTGTGGCCAGCCAACCAGGGGCCCTGGGCTACTTCGGCTACGACTACTACCAAGCCAATCGCAGCAAACTGCGGGCCTTGGCCGTGCGGGGCATGAAGGGCACGGTGCTGCCCAGTGTGGAGTCGGTGCAGAGTTCCCTCTATCTGCCGCTCTCGCGGCCCCTGTTTTTCTACGTGAATGATCAGGCTCTAAAGAGCAACCCCGCGATCCGAGCGATGGTGAGCGGCACCCTGCAGCGCGGCGTGAAGATTGCCCAACAGGCTGGCGTGATTCCGCTGCAGGATTCCACCTATCGGCTGGTCACCAACAAGCTGTACCGCAATGTGCTGGGCAGCGCCTTTGCCGGCAACCTCCCCATCGGGTTCACCGTGGGGCAGGTCCTCGAGCGCAGCTTTGATCTGCACAAGCGGCCGCAATATCGCTAATGCAAGGTGTTGCAGGCGACACCCAGCCGCCGATCAGCCGCAAATGGTGCGCATTGCTACTTGAAGCGCCATGTCAAGCGTTAGGTTGGCTTGATTCGAAGGGTTGAACATGTTGGTTAAGACAGGCCAAGGCAGCATCAGTTTTGTGGCGGGTTGCTGCTGGGTGAATTCCGTGATCAAGCCACCTCCCCTGCGCCATGAACACCATGAGCACCCCTCCCCGAACCGATCCAGCCACAACATCCAACCCGGCCGACTCCACAACAGCTGACAGCCATCCCTGCAATGAAGCGCTGATCTCCCGGCAGCGGCAGCGCTACCTCGCCTCACTGCCTAGCGAGGGGGAGCGGCAAAGCGATAACCAATACCGCGAACAGTAATGAACAACGACGGCTGGCCTGGCTGCTCAAGCTTGCGCCGCAACCAGAGCACGTGTACGTCCACGCTTTTGTTGTTGCCGCAGTAGTCGGCACCCCACACCTGCTCAATCAATTGATCCCGGCTCAGGGCACGCCCCGGCTGGAGCATGAAGCACTCGAGCAGGCGAAATTCCCGCGGTGTGAGGTTCACCTCTTCACCATCCACGCACACCCTGCATTGCTCGCGGAACAACTGCAGAGAGCCGGCCTCCAGCACCGTGCCCGCCTGGGATAAACGGACGCTCTGCTCCATGCGCCGCACCCGTCGCAGCATGGCCCGGCACCGCGCCACCAACTCCCGTAGACCGAAAGGCCGCACCAGCACGTCATCAGCGCCGGTATCCAACAACTCCACACGCTCCTCCTCCGTTGCCGCATCAGCCAAGAGCAGCAGTGGCGTGAGCAAATCACGGCGGCGCCAGCGTTGCAACAGCGCCAAGGTGGCAACCAGATCGTGGCGCTCACTGGGCAGATTCACCACCCAAAGCACCGGTCGTTCACCCACCAGCGGAGCGCTGAGCAGGTCTTTCAACTGCTGGGGAGCGGGTTGCTGATCAACCCGAAATCCCTCCTGAATCAGCGCCAGGTGACATTGTTCTCTCCAGATTGGATCATCAGCCACAAGCCGGATCCAGGCCGGCTGGGGGGTGGCAGCCATTGAATCAGCGGTGATGAAAGGTCTGAGGCAAAAAAAGGGGGGCTCCATCAGCCCCCCAAGCGATCCAGGTTTGTCTCAGATCAAGCGCCGATCTTGGCCACAGCGGCTTTGGCCTTCTTGAGGATGTCGCCCTTGAGGGGCACATAGCCGAGGCCGTCAGCCTGAGCCTGAGCGGGGCCCAGCAGGTAAAGCATCGCCTCACGGATCTTGCCAGCCTTGGCGCCGTTCCCCTTCTGGTAAGCCAGGATCCAGGTGAGGGTGGAGATGGGATAGCTGCTGGCGCCGGCGGGATTGGGATCTTCGCCAGCCAGGTTGGCGTCGAGCTTGATGTTGTTCAGGGCAGCAGCACCACCAGCAAGGGTGGGCATCACATACTTGCCAGCCTTGTTCTGCAGGGCCGCAGCTTTCAGCTTGCCCTTCACATAGGCCTGGTTCACGTAGCCGATCGAGCCAGTGGTGTTGTTGAGAACACCAGCAACACCCTCATTACCCTTACCGCCCACACCCACAGGCCACTTCACGCTCTTGCCCTCGCCCACCTTGCTCTTCCACTCGGAGGAGAAGGCGCTCAGGGAGTTGGTGAAGGCAAAGGTGGTGCCGGAGCCATCCGAGCGGTGCGCCACGGTGATGGGGCCCTTACCGCACTTGAGCTGATCCCAGGTCTTGATCTTGCCCAGGAAAATGTCAACAGCCTGCTTTTGGCTGAGCTTGAGGCCCTTGCAGTCGGGCTTGTTGTAAGCGATGGCAATGGTGCCGCCCACGGCGGGGAACTGAACCACACCACGGCTCACCTTGGCGGCTTCCGAGGCCTTGATCGGCTCGTCGGAGGCGCCAAAATCCACAGTGCCAGCCACGTACTGACGCACGCCGGCGCCGGAGCCCACCGACTGGTAGTTCACCTTGATGCCCTTGGAAGCGGCACCAGCGAAAGCGCGCTGATAGAAGGGGGCCGGGAAGGATGCACCGGCACCGTTGAGTACGGATTGTGCAGAGGCTGCTGCAGCGATACCAAGGCTGGAGAGCACGCCGAAGCAGAGAGCCTTCTTCGCGAAGGACATGGAGAGCAACCGTTCAGGAGCTTCCAACGTCTAAACAGCCGCGGCGGGCAGGAGGTTAGCGATTGGTTAAGAGCGCGTGAATGTTTGGTTGTGAACCACAGCGGCGCGTATGGGTGAACACCAGAGGCGCCGAATCATCCGCTCGATTTCGATTCCTGCAAGCAAAACCTTGGCCCGAGTCTGCTGCATCCAGACGGTTTAGGTTGAACGTGGTTCAAACCGAATGGATGAACAATTCTCTCTCCAGCCTCCATCCCAATCCTGGATGGGCCAACACCAGCTCCTCCCAGCCCGTTGGCAAGCACTGCATCCTCGAGCTCTACGACTGCGATCCAGGCAAGCTCAACGACGAGGCCTTCATCCGCACCACCATTGCCAGCGCCGCTCGCGAAGCCGGTGCCACGGTGTTGCACCTGATCAGCCACCACTTTCAGCCCCAGGGCGTGACCGGGCTTGTGCTCTTGGCCGAATCCCACCTATCCATCCACACCTGGCCTGAATCGGGATACGCAGCGGTGGATGTGTTTACGTGCGGAGACCACACCATGCCGGATCGCGCCTGTCTAACCCTGGTGGAGGCTCTGGCTGCTGACCATTACAAGCTCAGCAGCTTCTTGAGAGACACGGCCTTACCAGGCGGCTAACCACAGCAACGCGCCGGGGCCTGGCAATCGGTGGCCAACGCTGCCAGCCAGCCCTGCAACTGCTCAAGCGCGCCAGAGCGCAGGCGGTAATACACCCAGCGCCCTTCCTCGCGCGCTTCGATCAAACCGGCTTCCCGCATCACCTTGAGGTGAAACGACAAACGCGATTGGGCCAGGTTGAGGTCGGCCACCAAATCACACACGCAGCGTTCACCGCCGGCCAACGCCTGCACAACGTCTAACCGCAAGGGATCGGCCAGGGCCTTGAGCAGTTGACGCGCCTGCTCCTGCTCCAGCGGTTCGACGGCGACCAAGGCGGGGAGCGGCACGGCACAACGGCGTTGACCAAGGCGAGGTTAAGGGAGCAAACCCAAGACAAGGCGGCCCTGGACAGCCCAGATCAAGCAGGCTTGATAGATCAACTTTGGTTGATCTATGGTCCGTTCGTCGCTCTTCCCCTTGCCGCACAGGTCCCATGCGCATTGGCATCAACGGCTTTGGCCGCATCGGCCGGCTGGTGTTCCGAGCCCTCTGGGGACGGCCCGGTATCGAGCTGGTGCACGTGAACGACAGCGCCGGCGATGCCGCGACTGCTGCGCACCTTCTGGCCTTCGACTCGGTGCATGGCCGCTGGCACCAAGCCCTGCAAGCCAACAGCCGCGGTTTTGTTGTAGGTACTCAGCCGGTGAGTTACACCCGCGAGAGCAACCCGACAGCCGTGCCCTGGACGGAAGCGGGCGTTGAGCTGGTGCTCGAGTGCAGCGGCAAGTTCAAAACACCCGAAACCTTGCAGCCCTACTTCGATGCAGTGGGGATGAAGCGGGTGTTGGTGGCCTGCCCGGTGAAAGGAATGATCGCCGGAGCCGAAGCGCTCAACATCGTTTACGGCATCAACCATCACCTCTACAACCCTGAGCAGCACCGGTTGGTGACGGCGGCCTCCTGCACCACGAACTGCCTCGCGCCGGTGGTGAAGGTGGTGCACGAGAGCTTCGGCATCAAGCACGGCTCGATCACCACCCTTCACGATGTCACCAACACCCAAGTGGTGGTGGATGCGTTCAAAAGCGATCTCCGCCGGGCGCGCTCCTGCATGCAGAGCCTGATCCCCACCACAACCGGGTCAGCCAAAGCGATTGGGATGATCTTTCCCGACCTGCAAGGCAAGCTCAACGGCCATGCGGTGCGTGTACCGCTGCTCAACGCCTCCCTCACTGATGCGGTGTTCGAACTGGAGCGCCCAGTGAGCGTGGAAGAGGTGAATGGCGCTTTTGAAACGGCCGCCAACGGAGCCTTACAGGGCATCCTCGGCTACGAAACCCGGCCGCTGGTGTCTGTTGATTATGTAAACGACAACCGCAGTGCTGTGATCGACGCCCTCTCCACGATGGTGGTGAACGGCACCCAGCTGAAGGTCTACGCCTGGTACGACAACGAGTGGGGGTACAGCTCCCGCATGGCGGATCTGGCCTGCCACATCGCCGAGCTCGAGGCACGCTGATGGGCCTCCTCTCCACGGGCCAGCGCTCCCTCTCAGCGCTGCAGCAATACGGGATCGTGACGGCCAACTACTGGGCCTTCACCCTCACCGACGGCGCCCTGCGCATGCTGGTGGTGTTTCATTTCCACGCGCTGGGTTACACCACCCTTGAGATCGCCTTTCTGTTTCTCTTCTACGAATTCTTCGGCATCATCACCAACCTCTACGGCGGTTGGCTTGGGGCGCGCTTCGGCCTGAGGCTCACCCTCTGGAGCGGCACCTTGATGCAGGTGGCCGCGCTGCTGATGCTGATCCCGGTGGCCGACACCTGGCCGAAATGGTGGAGCGTGGCCTACGTGATGGTGGCCCAGGCGATCAGCGGCATCGCCAAAGACCTCAACAAGATGAGTGCCAAGAGCGCCATCAAAACCGTGGTGCCCGAAACCACAGACGACCAAAGCCGCGGCGAGGCGCAGCTGTTCAAGTGGGTGGCGATCCTCACCGGCTCGAAGAACGCACTCAAGGGCGTGGGCTTCTTCCTCGGCGGCTTGTTGCTCACCACGATCGGCTTCAACGCGGCCGTGGGAGCGATGGCAGCCGGCCTGTTCACAGCCTTTCTGCTCACCCTGGTGCTTCCGGCCGAGATCGGCCGCATGAAACAGAAGCCCACGTTCACGGCGCTGTTCTCCAAATCCGAAGGCATCAACGTGCTCTCCCTGGCCCGCTTTTTCCTTTTCGGCGCCAGGGATGTGTGGTTTGTGGTGGCCTTGCCCGTGTTCCTGCAGGCCGCCCTGGGTTGGCGCTTCTGGGAGGTGGGCGGCTTCATGGGCCTGTGGGTGATCGGCTATGGGATCGTGCAGGCCTCAGCTCCTGCCCTACGGCGCAGCTGGGGCCAGAGCAAACCACCGGGAGTTTCAGCGGTGGAGTTCTGGAGTGGCGTGCTCACGGCCATCCCGGCGCTGATTGCGATCGCGCTCTGGCGCGAGGTGGCACACCCGGGCGTGGCGATCGTGGCGGGGCTGGCGGCCTTTGGCGTGGTGTTCGCCATGAATTCCTCGATCCACAGCTACATGGTGCTGGCTTACACCGATGCCGAATCGGTAAGCCTGAATGTGGGCTTCTATTACATGGCCAATGCCGCCGGGCGGCTTCTGGGCACGCTGCTGTCTGGAGCCCTGTTCCTCCTGGGTGGGATGCAGGCCTGCCTGTGGATGTCGTGCGTGCTCGTGGCCCTCGCCTTCGGCACGAGCACCAGGCTGCCACCCGTGCAGCCGCACTGAAGTGCAGCGACACTACAGTGAAATAATGCACTGCACATTGAGTAACATCGTCTTGCAAAGGATTTGTGTTCCTCCTTTGCTTACGCGATGCCCCGCCTCACCATCGCCCTAGACGAAAAAGATCACCTAGCC
Source organism: Synechococcus sp. HK05 (assembly GCF_019104765.1). NCBI lineage: Bacteria > Bacillati > Cyanobacteriota > Cyanophyceae > Synechococcales > Synechococcaceae > Synechococcus > Synechococcus sp. HK05. The sequence continues at coordinate 422,491 of NZ_JAHRXJ010000004.1, forward strand.
CTTAAGTTACTGTCGTTGCGTGAGAACCGGCGCCTGAACGAGGTGATAGACGACGCTATCAAGTTCTACTTGTCCAGCACCGGAGGTTACGGACTTCGCATCAGCGATGCAGGCGTAGATTCATCTCATCAAGACCAAACAAACGATGACTGATGAGCAAGGCTGGCATCTTGATCCAAGCAAGTTCCCGCAGAAACTGGAACTCGAGCTCTCGGCCGAGGCCATGGAGTGGCTACGGGCAACTGCACGGGGAACCGAGCGCACAGAAGCCGAGCTGATCCTCGAGATCCTCGATCAAGCCCTCCAGAGCCGGCAGCCGAACGAAAACAGCAGCCAAACCAGCTCGGATGCTCAATCAAGCTGATCGAACAAGAGCCGAGTTTCGAGAAAACGACACCTTTCCACTCAAACCATCACAGAACTTGACAGCCAATCATTGGCGCCCGAGCAAATCGAAAGACATACTGAAGAAGTCCACACGAGAGCAGTCCGTGGTCTATGCAAGTGGCACACCAAAGAGTCTGAGTGCTTCCCGCAGCCGCTCCCCTAAGCGCCTGACCATCACCATTCCGTACACCGTCTTCAGCGCACTGGAGCAACGCAGCACCGAAGAGGGGCGATCGCTCAGCAATCTTGCCGCGTATCTCTTGGAGCAATCGCTGAATCCGCAAGCGCGGGAAAGCCAATAAACGGCATCGAAGCCTGGTTTTTAACCAATGCCGCGAGGCTGCTTCCCTCGTCCTGAAGGGTTCGCCTTCCGTCTTTCCCAGAGGGCGCAGGTGAGGGTGGCAGCTTCAGCGGCTGTCATCGTTTTGTGCCAGATCTGACAGACACCTTGCGGCCCCATCGGCGGAACAAAGTGCTGACAGGATTCGCAGCTGGTCAACGCGACCTGTCAGCCAGAGGTTTCATCACCCTAGAGGGCCTGATGCAAACATCGGCTCCTGCAACGCATCCAACCCGCTGCATCCGCCGGAAGGCACAAGCCACGTAGGGCAACAACACCATTGCCGGCAGCACATGCAGGCCTTTGCGCGCCAATCCCACCATGCAGGCAACAGTCACTCTGCCTGTCCTATCCAGCTGCAGGTGGTTTGACGTGCTCTTGATTTGAGCTGCCGCTGATCTGAACAGGGCGTCAGAGCTTTCTGCGGCATGCCTGCTCCAACGGCTCAGCAAACCCTCTGGGCTTAGTGCGATCGCCATAGGTTTCGGGGGTGAGCAGCGCCGCCCCCACCCATCAAGCTCGCGCTGAGGCTCTGCTCGAGCAGCTCACGCTGCAGGAGAAGCTGGCGTTGATCAGCGGCTCCACTGGGTTTTGGCCAGGCATGGCTTCCATTGCCCTGCGGGATGCGCCCCATCGCCACCCCTGGCCCGCGGGTGTACTTCCCAGGCTGGGGTTGAAAGGGCTGTGGTTTGTCGATGGCCCCCGAGGTGTGGTGCTGCATGGGGGAGCCACCACCTTCCCCGTGGCGATGGCCCGCGGTGCCAGCTGGAACCCAGAGCTGGAAGAGCGGATCGGTGAGGCGATTGGCCGCGAAGCGCGCAGTTTTGGAGCCAACTGGGTTGCGGCGGTGTGCGTGAACCTGCTGCGCTTTCCCGGCTGGGGCCGTGCCCAGGAAACCTATGGCGAAGACCCCATCCATGTGGGCGCGATGGGTGCTGCGATCACTCGCGGCCTGCAGCGCCGCACCGTGGCCTGCGTGAAACACCTGGCGCTCAATTCCATCGATCACACCCGCTTTGTGGTGGATGCGCGGATCAGCTCCCGAGCGCTGCACGAGCTCTACCTGCCGCAGTTCAGAGCGTGCGTGGAAGCAGGCGCGGGATCGGTGATGAGCGCCTACAACCGCGTGAACGGCGAATGGTGCGGCCAGCACCCACAGCTGTTGGAGCAGATCCTCAAGCAGCGCTGGGGATTTGAGGGGGTGGTGGTGAGCGATTTCATCTTCGGGATCAGAAATGGCGTGAAGGCGCTGCAAGCCGGCCAGGATCTGGAGATGCCCTTCCGGATGGTGTGGGAAGGCTGCATCGAAGAAGCCCTGGCCGATGGCCGCCTGCCGCAGCAGCGCCTCGACGACGCCGTGCGCCGGCAGCTCAGGCTTCAGCTGGCGGTGCCACCGGGTGATGAGCCCAGCGCTGTGCGGGGTTGCCCCGCCCATCGCCGCTTGGCACGCCAGGCCGCCACCGAATCGATCGTGCTGCTGCGCAACCAGGCTGGGGAATTGCCCTGGCGAAACTTGCAATCGCTGGCGGTGATCGGCGAGCTCGCCCACAAGCCAAACCTCGGGGATCACGGCTCCTCCGATACACGCCCCCAACCCGGCCAGATCACCACTCCCCTGGAGGGGCTGCGCCAGGCGGCGCCGGAACTCGTGATCCAAAGCAACAGCGGCCGCAACCCTGCAGAAGCGGCTGCGATCGCAGCGCAATGTGAGGCTGTTTTGGTGGTGGCCGGCCTGGATTGGCGCCTGGAGGGCGAGCACATTCACCCTGGCGACATCGCTCCGGTGCTGGCACTGGTGCCTCCGCCGCAATGGCTGCTGCAGCTGTTGGGCCGCCGGCGCCTGCAACCCTGGTGGCCTGCGGTGGCCCGGAGCATGGCCTGGATCACCAGCCACGCCTCACCCACACCGGGGGGGAACTTTGCCAGCGGCGATCGCAGTGATCTGCGCCTGCCCCCGGATCAGATCGCCTTGATCGAGGCCGTTGCGGCAGCTAACCCCCGCACCGTGGTGGCCTTGATGGGCGGCGGCGCGATCCTCACCGGCCCCTGGGATCAGCAGGTGGCCGGGCTGCTGCTGCTTTGGTATCCCGGCCAAGAAGGCGGCCATGCCCTAGCGGATGTGCTGCTGGGCAAGGTCTCCCCCTCGGGGCGCTTGCCCTTCGCAATACCAGCAGAGCAAGCCCAGTTGCCAAGCATCGAACCCAGGGCTCTGCAGGTGAGCTATGACCTGTGGCACGGCTACCGCCGCCTGCAGCGTGATGGGCACCCCCCCGCTTATCCCTTCGGCTTCGGGCTGTCGTACAGCCGTTTTGCCTGGTCTGATCTGAGCCTGAAGCAGGGCAAGCACGCCGTGGAGCTGGGGCTGAGGCTGCACAACTGCGGCGCGATGCGTGCTGCTGCGGTGGTGCAGGTGTATCTCGAAGCACCAGGCCTACTGATGGAGCGCCCACCGCGCACCCTGGTGGCCTTCCAGCGGGTGGAGCTGGAGCGCGGCGAGCAGAGCCGCCTGGAGCTGGAGATCCCCCTACGCCAACTGGCCGTGTTTGATCCGGCCCAGGATGGCTGGGTGCTCGAGCATGGCGAACATCGCCTTGTGGTGGCCGACCACAGCGAGCACACCGCCCTCTCCGGCGCGATCACCTTGAAGGGCGGTTGGCTGGAGCGCTGAGGGCTGGCGTTCTTCGGGCCAGCAGCAGCTGCAGGCGCAGCCGGTTGTAGCGCTGCAGGAGCAGACAAGGCAGGTTGAACAGGGTGGCAAACACGGCGTTGAGGGCCACACCCGGGCCGGGTAGCCAGAGCAGGGTGAGCAGCCACAGCGGCCAGAGAGCCCAGTGCACCAGCTCGGCCCGGCGGGTTTCTGCCATCAACCGCAGCAGAGCCGGCTGATCGCGCCGCGCCAGGCTGGCCTTGGTGATGCCGCCGGGGAGCGCATTGCCGGCATCGGGCATCCAGTGCTTCCACTGGCGAATCTTCAGGCGCCGCTGGTAGGCCTCCAGCCGCGCAGCCAACAGCGCAGGCGAGACTGCCGCAGGCCTTGCGCTCAGCCAGGCCAGCGGCAGCTGGTTGGCCAAGGCTCCCACCACCAGCGAGCCGCCGAGCCACAGGCCCGCTGAACTGATCACCGGCAGCAGGGATGCAGGAGCAACCATGGCGATCAACGGGTACTCACACTGCGGCCCTTCCACTGCACCGATCCCCGCTCAAGGTTCACGATCGCCATCAGAAACACACCCAGAAAAAAGAGCACCGGGACCGGAAACACCAGCGGACTCCAGCGAAAGCGACCCACCCGCTGGGTGATCACCATCAGTTGCAGGGCATAGGCCCCATAGACCGTGGCATGGCGCCAAGGCTGAGGGTCGCCCACCATCGGCCACCCCAGAAGCGAGGCCGGCAAACACCAGGCCGCCCAGAACAGACCCGAGAGCCACAACACCACCGCCAGCATCCAGGGCCAGCGCACCTCACCAGCGGCTGTGGCGAAGTTCTTGTCGAACCCCACCACCAGATCCCCCAACCCGCCCGGATACATGCGGTAGGCGATCTGGTGATCACCGATGAAGGCGCTCACCGGCAAGCCCGCCTGCTCATAGCGATGGGCCAGGAACCAGTCCTCCACCACTTTGCTCGCCACCGCCTGATGGCCGCCGCTGCGTAGGTAATGCTCACGGCTGGTCGCCATGGCCGGTCCGAAGGCAACCCCGCAACGGGGCCCCAGCGGAACAGCCATCAACCCCACCAGGTTGAACAGCAGCGACAACTGCTCGTAAAGCCGTTCGGTGCGGTGAAACGGCTGCACCGACACCAACCCGCCCAGCCGTTGCTGCTGCGCCACCAGGCTCTCCAACAGCCCCGCCGCGGGTTCGGTATCGGCATCGAGAAACACCAACACCTCCCCGGCGCTCTGCTGCACGCCGTTGTGCAACGCCCAGGTTTTGCCGCACCAGCCCGGGGGAAGCGGAGGCGGCTGGACCAGCTTCAGGGGCAACAGCTGGACCGCCGCCTGGGCGATTCGAGCGGTGGCGTCGCTGGAATGATCATCAATCACGATCACTTCAAGCGGTTGGAGAGTTTGGCTGCACAAACCCTCCAAAAGATGATTCAGCGTGGCTTCTTCATTGCGGGCAGGAACCAACACCGACACCGCCGGTTGGTTCTGCAGGCACGCCTGGGGCAAGGGCACGAGATGGCGCGACAACCACCACCCCAGCAACCAGCGCACCACCACAGAAACACCGAGCCAATCCACTGCGGTGAGCACCGATCTGTATCCGCAAGTTATGCCGCGAGATCGCGCTGAATCAGCCCTGACTCAGATGCGCAGCAATTCCTGCGCCAGCGGCCGCAAGGCGGCGGGATCACGCAGCAATTGCGGATGGGTGAGCACGGGCAGCGCGCGGGCTGTTCCCACCGGCAACACGGCTCGCCAACCCGGAAGTACCGCCAGATCGAGAGCCGAATAGAAGCTGTGGCACTCAACCCCACGCAACCCTTCGAGGTTGGTGTTGAGCTCCTGCAGCAACGCACTGCCGCACCGCAGATCGGCCAACCCGCGAAACACACGGCGGGGCCAGGGCTGGGCTGTCCAGGTGCCCTGCTGCGGGCTGCCCAGGCTGATGAAGCGGCGCACCCGCCGCCGGCCGCCCAGCTGCTGGATCCAGCTGCGGGCAATCACCCCACCCATGGAAAAACCGAGCACGTCCATGGGTCCCTCACCAGGTGCAACCGCTTCGATCTGCCGCTGCAACTGCACAGCGGCCTCGTGCACTGGGGTCAACCCGAAGCGCAGCGGCAGGGCTGGGATCAACAGATCGGGCCGCCGTCCACCCAGTTGCTCACGCAGTGCCCGAAACACCTCCGGGGTATCCAGCAGGCCATGCACCAAAACCAGGGGTGGATGCACGCGCGCCAACCTCCAACACCAGACCGGATCTCAATTCAAGACAAATCAGACCAATGCTCAGGCGCAGGGCGCGGTGCGGATCTCCGCCTTCACCGGCAGTCGTTAACCGGGAAACACTCACGTGTGACACCACAAACGCTTTAAACGAATGACCGCAGTTCATTAACCAGCGCTTTACCGGCTCAAAAAACGTCGCAGGAGGATGTCTAGAAACAGCACTAAACCCGTTATGGCATTTCTTCGCGCACCACAATCAAGCGTGGACCTCGGTGGCGCAGAGATCGTTGCGTATGACAACGATCGCAGCATTGCTGCCGTGATCACGGGTGGATCCACCCTCTCGCTGGTGAGCTATAGGAAAGGACTGAACAGCCCCAAGGTGGTCGGCGAGCTGGATCTACCGGGCAATGCGCAGAGCGTAGACATCAACAAGGATGGGCTGATCGCCGTCGCTGTAGCAGTCAACGATCGTAACGACGGCCGCATTTACTTCTACCAGATCAATAATAACGGTGCCACACCGAAAGGAAGCGTTGAGGTTGGCAACCTACCGGATTCAATCAGCTTCACACCGGATGGTAAAACTCTGGTAAGCGCCAATGAGGGCGAACCCAACGAGTTCTACGGCACCGAGGATGGCGTCGACCCCGAAGGCAGCATCTCAGTGGTGCGCATCAACGCGCGCAAGCCCGGCCGTTCGAAGGTGAGCAGCCTCGATTTCTCTGGCTACAGCACCGAAGAATTGCGAGGCCGGGGAGTCCGCATCAGCGGAGAGAACCCCAATCCGCTGCAAGATATCGAACCCGAATACGTGAGCATCAGCGATGACGGGCGGGAAGCCTTCATCACGCTGCAGGAAAACAACGCCATCGCCCGCGTTGACATCAAACAAGGCAAGATCAAAGACATCTTCAGCCAGGGACTGAAGGATTGGTCTGGCACCGAGATCGACACCACAGACAAAGACGGCGTGTATGCACCCGGGATGCGCACCGTCTTCGGTCTGCGGATGGCCGATGGCTTGGACACCTTCCGCCATCAGGGCAAGACCTATGTGATCACGGCCAATGAAGGCGATGGCCGCGTGAGACCCGACGATGTGAATTTTGAAGCCACCCTCGCCGATGGCACCACCTATTCCTATGGCGACAATCTCGTTGAGGGTGCACTCAGCTCGATCGAGGATGAGCTCACTGGAGCCACCATCTACGTGTATGGCGCTGCAGACGTGGGCAACCGCGGCAACTTCGAAGCGGATCAAGGCGATGAACTGTTCATCACCCTGAAGTACGGACCCGTGAGCGACGATGAGTTCTACAGCGATGAACTGCGTGCAGGGAAGCTGAGCGAGGGTGATGCCACCCTCATCAGCGAAGGGCGGCTCAAAACCGTGAAGGATGCCAACGATTCGATCACAGGCGTGAAGACCTTCGGTGGGCGGAGCTTCAGCATCTACACCGCTAACGGAAAGCTGGTGTACGACTCCGGCAACCTGCTAGACCAAATCACCAACGCCGCAGGCTTCTATGACGATGGCCGCAGCGACGACAAGAGCGTTGAACCGGAGTCGGTGGTCACGGCCTTGATCGGCAAACGCCGCTTTGCCTTCATCGGCCTGGAGCGCCCCTACAACCAGAACGATCCGGAGGAACTGGGCACCTTCATTCCGGTGTTTGAGATCACCAAGCCCAACAAGCCTTCCTATGTGGGCGCCTTCAGTGCGGCTGAGTCGCTGTCACCGGAAGGGCTCCACTGGGTTTCAGGCGGCAACCGCGGCGGCCATCTGTTGGTGGCCAACGAAGTGAGCGGAACTCTCGATGCGTTCCGCTTCAATCTCGGCATGATCTGAGCCTGCCTCACCTCATGAAGCGCTAAACAGCTGCCGGATCTGGGGGCTCTTCTCGGGGCAGAGCATGGGGGAGTAGTAGCGCACCGCTGCGATTTCCACCTGCTCCGGGCTGATCCCCTTGAAATCAATCGCGGCTTGTTCGAATTGCTCCGCCAGTTGCTGCTCCATCTGGTCCAGCGTTTCGGTGGAGGTCACCCCAGCCCCCTCAGGGCGAAGCGTGTCGCACAGCAGGCGGGCATACAAACGCGCCGCGCATCCGGTATGACCAAAACGGCTGACGCAGCTGGCCAACTCCGGACTCACCGGCACCGACGGCAACGGTGGAGGCTCCAGGAGCTGGGCCAGCGCCGGAGCCTCGAGACCCATCAACAGCGCTAGTCGCGCGGCCCATCGCCACCAACCGCCACTCACCGAAAACGCTCCGGCTGGCAGCTCCGGAAGCGCTCCACTTCCGGCTCGTTCAGCCGCGGTGCAGCACCAGGCCCTGCCAGAAGCAGCTCGGGATGCACCTGACGCAGGGCTGTAGCGGCGCGATTCAGGGCTTCAGCCGCTGAGGCCTCCTGGCTGGCCTGCTCGCGCTCCCAGCGCTCTCGGCGCTCCGCCTCCTGGCGCCGCCAGGTCTCCACAGCCTGCTCATACACGTCTTGCTCGGCTTGCTGGTCGTAGATGGTGAGGCGGCGCTGCTCCTCCGGATCCAGGGGCTTGGGGCCTGGGCTGGGGGTGTAGGTGGCCGATTCAATCTCGGCCCGTTGTTGCTGGGCAGCCTGAAAGCGATCAAGCAACAGGGGTAGGCGCTCTTGATTGCGGGTGCAGAGGCTGAGCAAGCGCTGCTGCTCCGCCAGACGCTCGCGTTCCTGGGGCGAAGGAGCTGTTGAGCGGCAACTCGCCAACAACACCACAACCAGCAGGGGCAGCAGCCGGAATCGGCGGATCACACGAACCCTGGGGCTTTAACCACTCTGACAGCAGAAGCCCAGGGCTGACGGGTTGCCCCCAAATGGGGGTAGCGACTGCCGCCGCATTGCTCGTAGCTGTAGCGAGCCGATCACAGCGGATCCTTGGAGAACATCGCAGCCCACCTGGCCAAGCTGAAGGCTGAGCTCGATCAGGCCCGCCAGAGCGGTGACACGGCCAAGATCAACCACCTCGCGAGCGAGCTCAAGGATCTGGAGGCCTACCAGCAGCACCACCCCGGCGAGCAGAAGGATCCCTCACCGCTGGAGGTGTATTGCGACCTCAACCCACAAGCCCCTGAGTGCCTCGTGTACGACGACTGAACCCATGAGCCAACAGGATGCGCGGATCACCATTGGCGAATTGGAGGCCAATTACCAGCTGTATTGCAAAGCCCTGAAGATGTTGATCGCTGAGAAGCGAACCCTCAACAAGATTCAGCGCACCGTGTGTTGGGGGCGACTCGAGACACTGCATCATTGCTTACCCAAGCACTACAAGTCGCCCCAATATCTCTACGCCCAACTGACGCGAGACGAACAAAAGGTTGCGACCTGAGCGCATCCAGCACTCCTGGGCCCGATGATGACCACTCGCCTGGGGCTGCGCGATGGACTTCACGCCGTATCTCGACAGCCTCAGCAACGGCCATCTCGATGAGGTGCTGTTGTCGGTAGCCGTGCAGGGCAAGGTCGCCCTTGCCCTGAAGGGGCGTTTCTTTCTGCGCTGCCTGTGTGAAAGCTTTAGCTCGTCCACCTTGATCGGTTGCGCCGTCACCGATGAGCAGAGTTGCCTCAGCTACCTCCAGCAAGAGCCCTATGAACTGCTGATCTGCACCGACTTTCTGGAGAACGGCAACGGATTTGAACTGGCCCGCAAGGCACGCCAGTTGCAACCCCAACTGAAGGTGGTGGTGTTGGCCCTCGGTGATGCCATCCCGGTGGAATACGCCGAAGCCAGTTGGCTGGAGGCCGTGGTGGCGGAAGCGGATTTCATCGAAGACCAGAAACCGCTCGAAGCAGCCGTGATGGCCGTCATGGGCAATCACTCCTACCGAAGCCCTTCCCTCCGCTCCGGCCAGCTCCCCTATCTGAGTTGCCCGCGGCTGACGCCGCGCGAATACGAGGTGCTCGATCTGCTGGCCAGCGGCCTCACCGACCGCGAAATCGCCGAACAACTGGTGGTGAGCGAAGAAACAGCCCGCACCTACACCAAACGCCTGCTCAAAACCCTGGAGGTGAACAACCGGGTGCAGGCCGTGCTCAAAGGGATGCGCTGCGGCATGGTTCAGATCTGAACCAACTGCCAAAGGCAGAGCCCCACAACGCGCCCATACTGCGGGTCGATGCATGCAGCAACAGCCCATGGCGCCTCGTCTGTCGGCTTTGATTCCTGTGGCGGCCCTGGGGTTGAGCCTGCCGATCGCCGCGCTGGCGGCTCCGGCCCAGGCAGCTCCCAGCAGCTGCCCCACCCCGATGCTCGGGCGCTACGCCGTGATGGGCATGGGGGTGCAAAACGGCAACGGACGCAACACCCCCACGGCGCATCTGCGCGAAGAGCGCTGGCTCGCTGGCGGAACGCTGCAGGGAACGGTGGTGGAGCGGCTCGGCCGCGCTGAGCGCCAGGCCAGCTACAGCGGAACGGCGCGTCTGGCAGCGGGCTGCGTGTTGCAGCTGGAGCGCCAATTGCCCTGGGGCAGCGAGCGCAGTGAAGTGGTGCTCGATGGCAAAGGCCGCCCGCTCTACAGCCTCAACCGCAACGCCGGCAGCGTGATCACCAGCCGCTGGTTGCCGATGGCACCCGGCCGCTGCCAGGCATCCGATCTCAATGGCCTGGTGCTCAGCAGCCAGGTGGGGCTCACCTGGCGGAACGGTGGCTGGAGCCCCAACGCTGTGGTGCAACGGGAGCAATGGCGTGATGGTGCGGTGAACGGCTTGGCGCTCTCCAGCTATGGCGGCGTGGGTGAAACCGCTAGCTACAGCGGCCAACTGAAGCTGGATCCCAGCAGCTGCTGGGGCAGCCTCAGCGAACGAGACGCCAAGGGCGTTGGCTACAACTACCGTGCGCTGCTGGTGAAGGGCCGCTCCGGCGCCCGCGGCTACTTCTACCTGCAGCGCGATCCAGACGACCTCACCGCCGGCTGGCTGGTGCGCGACTAACCCATCACCTGGCCAATCAAGGCGGCTTGGTGGAAGCCAGCCGCCTGAACCGCCGCCAGGGCCGCCGGGGCTGAGGCCTCAGGCAGCGCCGCCAGCAGCGGACCGCAGGTTTGCGGGTCGATCCACAGCTGCTGCTGGGCAGCCGTGGAGGCGCCGCTGAGCTGCAGCGGGCCGGGAGGCTCCAGCCAAGCTAGAGCCCGCGCATTGGCGGGCGCCAGGGTGCTGCTGAACCCCTGCCCCAACAGCTCCAATGCCCCAGGCAGAGCGGTGATCGCCTCGGGATCCAACAGCACCTGCTGAGCGGGGCCGAGCATCTCCCCCAGATGGCCGAGCAAGCCAAAGCCCGTCACATCGGTACAGGCCTGGCAGCCGTGGGCCGCGAGCAGCTCCACCAGGGGCGCCTGGCTCTGCTGCATCACCTGCAGGGCCGCATCAATCCAGGCGGGCCGCGCCGCACCCACCATCGCCGCCGCAAACAGCACCCCCGACCCAATCGGCCGGGTGAGCAACAACCGCTGGCCTGCGGCCAATGGCCCCTTCGGCCAGTGGCGCTCCGGCGCCACCAACCCGTTCACCACCAGGCTCAGCCCCAGCCCAGCACCATCGCGCCCCTCAAGGGTGTGCCCGCCCAACAGCGTTGCCCCCTGGGGCTCGAGCACCGAACGCACCCCCGCCAGGCTCTGCAGCAGCCATTCCTCCTGCAACGCCGGCGCCGCCTCCGGCAGGGTCACCACCGCCTGCAGGCTGTGCACCCGAGCCCCGCAGGCCCATAGGTCGCTGCAGGCATGCAAGGTGGTGAGCCGGGCGTTGAGCCAGGGGTCATCCAGCAGGGCCGGAAAGCCATCCACGCTCTGCAGCAACAAGGCACCGCTCGTGCTGGTCTCCACGCAGGCGGCGTCCTCCGCGGCGGGGTGATCGCCGGTGGGGGAGAGCCGCCCGAGGGCAGCCTCCAGCGGGGCAGCCGGCAGCTTGGCCGCACAGCCGCGGCAGGCCATCGGTGTGGCAGCCGCATCCATGGCCGCCGCCGGGGCGAAGCCCTGCATGAAGCGGCGATCGATGCGGTCTTTCCAGCGCCATAACCAGCGCGCGGGGCCCCGTTGCCATGGCCCGTAGAGCGCGAGGGCCTGCGGCGAAGCCGAGCCAGCCCCCCCGCCATCGCCGAGCAACTGCAAGGCCCATCGCTGCGGCCGCCAGCGGCGCAGCGGCCGGGGCGGATCCGCCAGCTGGCGCCGCAGATTCTCCGCGAGGATCGGCGCCGCGCGCACCGCCCACACCCCGGCTGCAGGCCTGGGGTCTGCCGCAATCACGGCGCAATCGCCGCTGGCAAACACCCGCTCAACGCCCGGCACCGCCAGGGTGGCGTTGGTGAGCACTCGGCCGGTGGCCGCCTCCACCGGCAGATCACTGGCCGCCAGCCAACCCGGCGCCTGGCTGCCCGTGCAGGCCAGATCGGCGGGCACCTGATCCGCCACGCCCCGCTGCAAGGCAATCCCAGCGCGGGCAAGCAGTTGCTCAGCCGCCCGTTCCGCCGCGGCCGAACCCAGCTGAAGATGCTCACCCCGCAGCAGCAGCTCCGGCTGAAACCCGCGGGCCCGCAGGGCCAGGGCCACCTCCACCGCCGCGGCACCGCCACCGCGAATGCGCAGACGTGGGTCGGCATCCGGCTGCTGGAGCTGCGCCAAGCGCTGCTCCAACCAGGCCAGAAAGGGCTCGAGCGGCTTCACGATTTGCACCGCGCCATTGGCCTCAGCGGGCCAGCGGGTGATACAGCCCACATTCAGGCTCAGGGTGTGAAAGCGCAGGGGCGGGCGGCCTTCAAGCAGCAGCTCCCGGCGCTCTAGGGCCACGCCGGTGATCTCCGCCTGCACAAAGCCCACGCCAGCGCGGCGGCACAGATCGCGCAGATCAATGGCACAAGCCTCCAGCGGATAGAGCCCCGCCAACAGGCCGGGCACCATGCCGGAATAGAGCGCCGTGCTGGTGCGGTTCACCAGCAACACCGCCACATCAGCGGGGCGGCTGGCGGGCCGCATGATCCAGCGGCGCAGCAGCAGCGCGTGGGTGTGGCCGCAACCAGCCAACACCAACAGCGCTGCGGCGTGCAACGGTCAGTCCACGTTCAGCTGACCGTCGTCATCCCAGCTGAGCAGCGACGGCAATCCATCGCGCCCGTGGGACGACCCCACCCGAGCCACCCTGGAACGACCATTCACAAGCGGAATCAAGCGGCTGAGCTGCTCGGTGATGCGCTCACTGGCTGGGGTGACGGGTGGTGAGGCCTGGTCGGTCATGCCATCACTCTAAAGAGATGCCGGCGAGCCGCTCTCCGGTGCGATGGTGCCGGTTTCCAGCTCCAGGCCGGCGCGGCTGAGGTTCCAGCGGTGGATCGCAACCGCTTCAGCGGAGCGGGCCGCCTGGAGGTTGCGTTGGGCGATCAGCAGTTCGGTGATCGGAGCCACCCCGGCCCGGTAGCGCAGCAATGCATCCCGCACGGCTTCAGAGCCGGCGGCCGCAGCCGCAGCCGCCGCCCGCATCTGCGGGCCGGCGGCCTGATGACCGGAATAAAAGGTTTCCACTTGCTGGGTAATGGCCTGCTCCGCCAGCTCAATCGCCACCTCGCTCTGCTGGGCGCGGCGTTTGGCCAGGGCCACGGCCTGGCGGGTGAGGCCGCCATCAAACAGGGGCTGGCGCAGCCCCAGCACCGCACCCCAGTCGTAGAAGCTGCCGGAGGCGCTGCCGCTGGTGTTCACGGTGGGGAGATCCGGGCCGGGCGCGCCGTTCACATTCACCCGCGGGCTGGTGTTGAGCACCGGCACATTCAGCCAGTCGCCGCTGATGCCGCCGCCCAGCAGCAGGCCCAGCTGGGGCAGGCCCGAGGCGCGGGCCACCTGGATGCGGGCGAGGTTGGCTTGGCGCTGCTGATCGAGGGCCTCCAGGGCTGGCCGCTCTTGCAACGCCCGCTCCAAGGTGGCGTCCAGGCCGAGGCTCCAGGCCGGGCCAGGCCGAAGCGGCTCCTGAAGGATCACCTGCTGCTGCTGCGGAAGATCGAGAGCCCGCGCCAGGGCGCTCAGGGCGATCGTGCGCTGGGATTGGGCCTCCGCCAACCCCTGGCGGTCGGTTTCCACCAAGGCTTCGGCCTGGAGCGTGTCGATGCGGGCAGCCAAGCCTTCGCGGCGGATGGCACGGGCATCGCTGAGCAGCCGCGTTGACACCTGCAGCGCGCTCTCCCACACAGGAATCAGTGCCTCGGCGAGCTGGGCGTTGAGATAGGCGCTCTGGATGGCGAAGCGGGTGCGCCGTTGCTGCTCATTCCCCTCCGCCTCGGCTGCTGCCACGCCAGCCCGGGCAGCCTTCTGCAGCGGACCACGGCTGAAATCCACCAGCGGCAGGGTGAGGGCCAGCCCCACATTCACAAAGGTGTTCTGCACCACCGCGTAGCCGTCGCCGCCCAGCTCGAAGTTGAGATCGCCAATGGCGGGCAGGTTTGAGATGAAGCCGATATCGGTGCCCACCTGGCCGTAGGTGCCCAGACCAACAAGATCGAGCTTGGGCATGAAGCGGGCGCGGGCCAGGCCCTGCAGGGCCTTGCTCTCATCGATCAACAATGAGCTGTTGCGCAGGGCCAACGATCGGCCCATGCCCAACGCGATGGCCTGATCGAGCGTGAGGGATAGAGGCTGTGGCGTAGCTGGTGCGGAAGCGTTCGGCACCGGAGCCGCACCGGCGGGTAGTGGCATGGCGCAGGCAGGCCTCAGGGCAAGGGCCGCGAGAGGTGCCAGCACCCAAGACACAGCTCTCAACCGGTGGCGCGATCGGCAGCGCAAGCCATCAAACCTGAATTGCCAGGTACCCTACCGGCAGCAAACAGCTTTTCTGTGCGTTGGGGTCGATGGCGGTGGTGAGCGAACGCCTCCCGCAGGTGCTGCCGATGACCGCTGTCAGCGCGCTCTGTGCTGTATGGGCACTGTCGCCATCGGTGCCCGTGAAGGTGGAGGGAAGCGCGGTGTTGCTCCCTCCCGAGAGCCGCGTTGGGATCTACGCCCGATCGCCGGGCCAGGTGCAGGAACTGCACCGGCAAGTGGGCGATCAGGTGCGCAAAGGCGAGCTCCTGGCGACCATCAACCGCATCGATCAGCAGGCAGCGGGCGGTGGAACCGTGGGCCCTGGTAGCAATGCGCTCCTGGATCAAATCGCTGCGCTCGATCGCCAGAAAACCACCATCGAATCGCGCATCGGCACCCTGCGTGTCGCCAATCAACCGGTTGGGCAACAACTCCAAGCGCTGGAGAACCTCCGGCGCGACGAGGTGATTCCCAAATACAGTCCCCTATGGGTAGGCGCACAAGATCTATACCTGCGCAACGAAAGCCTGATCAAGGAGTTGCAGGCTCAGATTGCCCAGCTCGATGCCACCAAAGCTGAGCTTCAGGCCCAGCGCGAAAGTCAGTTGGTGCTCGCTCCCCGCGATGGCATGGTGCTGGGGCTGAGCGTGAACCCTGGCCAGGCCGTGATCCCCGGCCAACGGCTCGGCACGGTGGGGCTGGGCCCTGAGCCTCGCGCTGGCGGCAAAGAACGCACGGCGATCGCCCTGTTCAGCGATGGCGACATCGCCAGGCTGCGCACCGGCATGCCGATCCAACTGGATCTGCAGCTGCAAACCCGCGATCGCTATGGCGGCAGTTCCCAGCGCTACGGCCTGGTGGAGGGCCGGATTGTGGACATCTCCCCCGCCACCGCCGACCTGGCTGAGGTCTCGCGTGCCGTTGGCGACCTCACCCTGGCCACCAGCTTGATCGCCCGCAGCCGCCAGGCGGCATTTGGCGAAGGCGGCGATCCGTTGGCGGTGCTGCCCGATAAGGCCACATCGCCGGTGCGGCTCGTCACCGTGGATCTGGAAACCGCCAATACACCCTCCGGGCTGCGCTGGAGCGGCAGCCAAGGGCCCGACATCGCCCTGGAGAACGGCACGCCCGCGAAGGCTGAGGTGCGGGTGGAGCGGCGCCGGCCGGTGAGTTTCGTGCTGCCGTTCCTGCGCTGGCTCGGAGGCACGGAACGATGAATCACTCCCTGCAGCGCTGGCTCAAACCCTGGCGCCAGCCGGCACCCTGGCTCACCCTGGTGCTATTGCTGATCACGGCCAGAAGCGAACCGCCCAGGCTCTGGTTCTGGTTGGCCTTGCTGCTGATCGTGCTGCTGGTGGGCTGGGTGCAGGTCGTCAAACGCCCTCCCGCCAATGGCGACTGATGCTCCTGCCGCCAGCCTGCGCCTCGATCTGAGGGCGGCCCTGGTGATCGGCCTGGCGGCGGCCTTGAGCAATGCCCTTTGCAAAGGGGTTGGTCTGAGCGGTGAATCCCTGGCCTACGGCCCCTTGATCGGCGCGCTCGTGGTGCGGCCTGATTTCAGCCGTTGGCCTGCGTTGATCTACCCGGTGCTGCTGGTGCTGGTGGGGGTGTGCCTGGGGATCGGCGTCAGCCTCGGGCTTGGCTTATCGAACGTGCCGCAAGTGTTCGTGTTCGGGCTGGTGGCAGCCCTGATGCAACTGATCACCCTGCTGCTCCCGAGCAAGTTGCGCCTGCTGAGCGGGGTTGTGGCCTGCGCCGGCGTGCTTCCACTGCTGGGCACCCCAAGCTGGGAAGGCTGGCAAAACGAGATGCTGGCGATCGTGATCGGTCTGGCGACGGGCACGCTGATTCAGCTGATCTTCACGCCGCCGGAGCTGACGATTGAGCCAGGCAGCGAGGCCGAGGAGACATCAGATCCTCCCCTTGAGGAGAGGATCCGTGCAGGCTTGAGTTCGCCCTTCTTCTGGCGCAAGTTGGTGTTCGCCAGCCTGGCCTATGCGATCGGCGAGGGGCTTGGAGCTCTAACACCGAAATACCTCTACTTCGGGGTGGTGCTCCTGCTCAACGAGAGCATCGGCGCCACTCTCGCGCGGGTGCGCGACCGGATGGTGGGTGTGAGCCTGGGAGTGCTCATGCCGCTGCTTGTGTTCAACACCATCGGCATCAGCGAGCTCTCGATCGGGTTGGTGATGGGCGGAACCGCAGCCCTGGTGGCCGCCCTCAACCGCCGCAGTTATCTACGTACAGCGCTGATCTCGAGTGGTGTGGCCTTCATCGGCTACGGCCCCCTCGTGGCTTGGTACATCCCCAACCGCTGGATCGACTACCTCATGGGCAGCAGCCTCGCGCTGTTGATTGGGCTGCTGTTCTTTCCCAACTCCGCCCTGCGCCGCTTCAACGCCCTCACGGCCACGGCCCGCAGCCCTGAACAGCTGAGGCGGCTTGAGAGCCTGCTGCCGGCAGCCGGCGAAGAAGCCCGCTGGCTGGGCTTACCCCCCCCGCAACTCCCGCCGCCCGCGTGATGCCACTCCGCTTGATCTTGCGCCGCCAGTTCCCCCTGCTGCTGGCCGGGCTTGGCTGTGCGATGCCCTTGGCGGCCAAGGCCGCCGCAACCGCTCCAGCAACGGCGTGTTCAGCCCCCAACGCCGCTGTGCTGATCGGCATCAGCGTGATCATGTTGGCGATCACGAGCCTGTGGCAGATGGGGATCTCCCTGGTGATCGCCGAGCTCACCCACGCGGGGCAGCTGATGCGGTGGTGTGCCCAGCACGCCAGCAGGCGCTCGCTCGGGATGCTCACCGGGGCCGGACTCACCGCCCTTGGCCTCGCGGGCGACATCTTCGTCTGGGCGCTGCTGCTGAGAGCCCTGAACCTGTTCAACACCTTGGAGAGCAGCTTCTATTTCAGCGCCATGACCTTCACCACAGTGGGTTATGGCGATTTGGTGCTACCGGAGTGTTGGCATCTACTCAGCGTGGGGCTGGCGCTGAACGGCCTGCTGATGGCCGGGTGGAGCACGGCGCTGTTGGTGTACGTGGTGCAGCACATGTTGGAGCTTCGCTTTCACCAACGGCAGCGGGATTGATCAAGCGGGCTGCACCGACCAGCCGCGGGGATGCAGGCGCTCAAGGTCCATCACCTGATTGCGGCCCTGATCCTTGGCCACATACAAGGCCGCATCAGCCGCCTGGAGCAACTCGCCGAGCTTGTTGCGGCCTTCACTGCCCTGTTCCACCATCCCAATCGAGAGGGTGAGCTGCGGTTCAGAGCCATCGGCCAGGGTCCAGCGGTGGCTGGCCACCCGTTGGCGCAAGCGCTCGAGCAGGTCCTGGGCCTGGGGTGCAGCCGCGGCCACCAGCAGGGCGAACTCATCACCACCCAAACGGCCCACCAGATCACCACGGCGCACAGCACCGTTGAGAAAATCAGCCATCCGCCGAATCACCTCATCCCCTGCGGCATGGCCGTAGGTGTCGTTGATGGTTTTGAAGTGATCGATGTCGATCAGGGCCACCACCAGGGGCTGATCCACGGCGCTCAGATCGAGCCGTTGTGCGGCCGCCTCCAGAAACGCGCCACGGTTGAGCACACCGGACAGGCTGTCGGTCTGGGCGAGGTTGATCAACTCGGGGAGCAACTGGCGCCGCACCACCAGCACCAGCGCCGCCGCGGTGAGAAACAGCGGCACCAGACCAGCCAGAAACACCAAACCCGTGAGCTGCAGGGCCTGACCCACCAGCGGCTGCAGATCGAGCTCGATCACCAGCAGACCCTGTTGGCCAAAGGCCGGTAGCCCTTCCAGGGCCAGCGGCGTGGGCAACACGCGGATCATGTGGTCTCCACCAAACCAGGGAATCGGTCCATCGAGCAGGCTTGAAGCCCGATCCGCCACACAGAAGCCAGCGCTGGAGGCGGGGAAGCAGGCCCGCAGATGCTCCGGCAGATCGCCCAAACCAGCCTCAGCATCCAGCGCCTGCACCGAATGGCCCACCAGGGCGTTGTCGCTAGCGGCGAGCACCATGCCCCGCTGATCCAGAAGCAGAGCGGAGCGCAATTCCCGCGAGGAGGCGGCCAGCTGCAACTGGCGCTGCACCTCATACAAGGGCTGAAAACTGGTCACGCTGCCGGAGAGATCACGCTCGATCGAGCGGGTATGGTTCTCGGCCTCTTTCAAGGTGGCGTGCAACACAAGCGCCCCGCTCACGCTGGCCAGCACCGTCGAGCCCAGGGCGGCCGCCGCCAGGGCAATCGCCAACAGGCGACGGTTCACCCGTTCGCGCAGTGGTCCTCTCATGGCACCAGCTCCGGGGTGAGCGTCGGCAGCGGGGTGGCCTGCGGGAGGCGATTGGCCTCGCGCATCTGGCGCTGCAACTGCTCCAGGGTGCGCTGCACGGGTCCCGATGGAGCGAGCAACGCCGCCTGCTGAGAGCGATCGGGATACCGGATCAACCGCTGGGAGTTGCGGAATTGCTCGGGGGTCACCCCCTGACGGTGTGCCATCAGCTCCGTAGCTTGCTGGGGTTGATCGGCGGCAAACTGCCGAGCCGCCCACCAGGTGCGCACCAGAGCCGCCACCAGCTTGGAATCACGGCGCTGGAGATCAGGGCTCACCGCCAGCACATCCACCACCTCACCAGGAATCTCGCTGGAACTGAACAACACCCGCCAGCGCGGATCCGCCGCAACAGCATCGCTATGGGGGGCGTAGGTCACGATCGCCTCCACCACACCGCGCTGCAGCTGGGCAACCAGGGCCTTCGGGCCGTCGTAGCGGAGCTTGAAATCCGCCAGCCCCAGCCCCTCACCATGCACAGCGCGCAGCAGCATGTATTCGCCGAGCACGCTGCGCTCGAGCCCCACCCGCTGCCCCTTGAGCGCCGCCAGCGACCGCCAGCGCGCGGCGGCCACCACCTGATCGGCCCCGTTGGACTCATCGAGCACCAGCACGATCGACGGGCAGCGGACCGGCACCTCACGGCAGATGGCGATCGCCTCCGGCAAGGTGGAGGCGATCGCCTCCACATCACCGCGGCTGAAGGCGCGGCGCTGATCCTGCAGGGAGCCGAATTGATCCACCTGCAGGCGATAGCCCTGCTGGCGATCCAACCCCTTGCGGCTCGCCAGATAGAAATATTCGTAGGCCGGCCAGTCAACGATCGCCAGCCGCACCTGGCGTTGCTGCCATGGGAGCGTGCAGGCCCCAAGCGCCAGGGCCAAACCGGCTGATGCCAACACGGCGCTGATCCGGCGAGGCTGCCTCATCGGGCCGCCTCCACATAGCGGGCATCCACCTTGGGCACGGGCGCACCGGCTGCCGTGAGCTGGAGCCGCTCCTGCACGGCCTGCACAGCCTTGAGATTGCGAGCCAACACGCCACCGGGCTGGAGCATCGGCCGCTGCTGATCGAGGTTGAAATACACCAACCCCTGCTCGGCCTGGCGGTATTCCTCAGGGCTGAGCTGCTCCCGTTGTGCCGCCAGGGCAATGGCTCGATCGGGGTTGCGGCGGGCCTCGTCACGGGCCGCAGCCCAGGCGCGAATCAAAGCCGTGATCGTGTCGCCATGGCGAGCCAGATACTGCGGATCCACCGCGAGCACGTCGAACACCTCACCAGGAATGGCGCGGCTGTCGAACAGGGTGCGCGAGAGCCCATCGCGGGCGGCGTAGTCACTGAAGGGCGGGAAAAACACCGCCGCCTTCACATCACCACTGCGCAGGGCCGCAGGCATCTGGGCCAACGGAATATTGCGCAGCTGCACATCCCCCATCGCCAACCCCTGCTGCTCCAGGGCACGGCTAAGCACGTAGGGGCCCAGGGTGGAGAAGGTCACGGCCACGGGCTGGCCCTTGAGCGCGGCCAGGTTGGGCACGGAACGCGCCACGGCAATCTGATCCCCGCCGCGCGATTCATCCAGGATCAGCACGATCACCGGGCAGCGGCTCGGGGCACGGCTGCAAAGGTCCACCGCTTCCACCGTGGTGAGCTGAGCCAAAGGCACATCCCCCCGCAGGTAGGCATGCACGATCGTCTGCGGATCGGGAAACTGCAGCGGCTTGATCGTGATGCCCTCAGGGCGATCGAGGCCCAGCTTGTGGGCCAGATACATGGTTTCGTAGCCAGGCCAGTTGGACACTGGCACCTCGATGCTGGCGGGAGCCAGCTGACACCCCCCCAGCGCCAACGCGGAGGTCACGGCGCTACAGGCAGCCAAGGATCCCCTCCCGAACCGCCGCTGAATGAAGCGCGCCAGGCTGTTGGTCATGTCCCAGGCTAGGTAGGGCTTGGGTTCTGGCAATACAAAAGCCAAGCGCGCCGCGCTCACTAAGCTGCAGCGTTCGGGGTGATCTGGGGTGCGAAACGCAACCTCACGAGACGAGGAGCTGACGGCCAGCACGTTGGCGCTGCTCGAAGAGGCTGAGCGCCTGCAGCACTGCGGCAGTTGGCGGATCGATCACGGCACTGGCGCTGTGCTCTGGTCGCCCCAGACCTACCGGATCCTGGACACCGACCCGCACCTCAGCGCCAGCTTTGAGGGATTGCTCGAGCGTGTGCATCCCGACGACCGCAATCTGGTGGCGGCCAGCGTGCGCCAGTCGTGGTTGAGCGGACAGCCCTTTCGCCTGGAACATCGCCTGCAACTCACCAACGAGCGCATCGCCCTTGTGCTGCATCGCGGTGAAACCATCTGCGACGACGACGGCAAAGCGCTCTACAGCATTGGCACCCTGCAAAGCCTCACCCTGCAGCGCAATCTGCAGCTGGAGCTCGAGCAAGCCACCCGCACCGATGCGATCACAGGGCTACCCAACCGCCTGGCCTCCATTGCCTACCTGGAGCAACGCATCCGCGAGCTTCCCTACAACCGCCAGGTCGCCATTCTCTGCCTCGACCTCGACAACTTCCAGAGCATCAACGACAGCTTTGGCGTGGAGGTGGGCAATCAACTCCTCCACTGGAGCGGCGACTACCTGCGGCAGCAACTGCAAGCCAGCGACTGGCTCGCCCGGCTCGATAGCGACACCTTCCTGGTGGTGCGCAGCGAGCATGTGAGCAGCCTCGCGGAGGCGCTGCAGCTTGCCGAACAGCTGCAACGGTCGTTGCACCAGGTGGTGCCCAGGCTGGAGGCGCCCCTGCCCATTCAGATGAGCGCCTGCGTGGGCGTGAGCATCGCCCCCGACCACGGCAGCGATGCCTCGAGCCTGCTGCAGTGGGCCAACACCGCTCTCACCGAAGCCAAACGGCAGGGCAAAGGCGCCATTCGCGCCTACTCCACCGCCTTGAGCCAGAGGATCCGCGAAACACTCGATCTGGAGCAGCGCCTCGCCCGCGCCATCGATCGGCAGGAACTGCACCTGCACTACCAGCCCCAGTGGGATCGCGAGCAACGCCTGATCGGGGCGGAAGCGCTGCTGCGTTGGCACACCCATCGCGGCGAAGCCATCCCGCCCGACCGCTTCATCCCCTTGGCCGAGCAGAGCGGCTTGATCCGGCCCTTGGGTCGCTGGGTGCTCGAGCAAGGCATCGCCCAACTGAGCCATTGGCAGCGCAAGGGATGGCGCTTACCGCGGCTGGCGATCAATGTGTCGGGCCACCAGCTGGATCCGGGCGAGGAGCCCCTGGATCAACACCTGCTCAGTCTCTGCGAGCAGTGGCAGGTGCTGCCGGAGCATCTGGAGGTGGAACTCACCGAAACCGCGCTGATCAGCAATCCCGAGGCCGCCGCCCACACCCTGCAGACACTCGCTGCCGCCGGCGTGAGTCTGGCGATCGACGACTTCGGCACCGGCTTCTCCTCTCTGGCGAGCTTGCAGCGGTTGCCATTACAACGTCTCAAGATCGATCGCTGTTTTGTGCAGGATCTCCCGAACAACAGCGCCGATCGCAGCATCGTGAAGGCCACGATCCTGATGGCCCACGAACTGGGGCTGAGCTGCCTGGCCGAGGGGGTGGAAACCGAGAGCCAACGAGAGCAGTTGCTTCAACTCGGTTGCGACAGTTTTCAGGGGTACCTGCTCGGCAAGCCGATGCCGGCTGAGGAGCTCGAGGCGTTCATCGGCGCTCCAACGGCACCATCCCCCATGGGACCTGACAACCCCGTACAAGCTGCTTAGCTTTGGCGAAGCATTTCGGCTGATCCTGCACCGATGCTGCAGGCCCCTATCCCTTCAAACGACGAAGCACGGCTGCAGGAGCTGCGCAGCTATGGCGTGCTCGACAGCCCGGATGAGCAGGCGTTCGACGACATTGGCGCTCTGGTTCGCGACATTGCCGGGACACCGATCGGCATCATCTCGCTGGTGGATGAAAACCGCCAGTGGTTCAAAAGTTGCATCGGGCTCGATGCCAAGGAAACCCCACGCAACATCTCCTTCTGCGGGCACACGATCCTGCAGCGATCGCCGCTGATCATCAACGACGCACTGGAGGATCCGCGCTTCTGCGACAACCCGCTGGTGCTGCAGGAGCCGCACATCCGTTTCTATGCCGGCTTCCCGCTGATCTCCAGCAATGGCTTGGCCCTGGGCAGCCTCTGCGCCGTGGATCAACAGCCCCGCCACCTGAGTGACTCCCAGATCCAGGCGATGGAGCGGCTGGCGCGGCTATGCGTGCGGCAGATGGAGCTCAAACGCCAGAGCCGGCTACTGGAGCAGGCGAATCAACCACCCCCGGCCCAGGCAGCCCAACCAGGGCTGCACCCGGTGCTCACCAGCAAAGAGCAGCTGATCAGCATGGTGGAGCTGATGCTCACCCAAGCCAACCAAGCCTGCTTCGGGCTGCTGCGGCTGGAATTCAAAGAGCTCAGGCGCATCGCCAATGCCCTGGGGGAATCCAGCGCCGGCGCCCTGCGTGAGGCCCAATTGGAGCGGCTGGAGGCGGTGTTGCCCAGCAACGCCAGCTGCTGTGAGCTCAACGACCAGGAGTGGCTGCTCCTCACCCCCTTCACCGCCACCGAAGAGCAACTCTGCGCCCAGGCTGCGGCCATCACCCAACGGCTTCAGGAACCCATCGGGGTGGGGCAACAACTGCTGAGCTCCCAGGTGGCGGTGGGTGCGGCGCTGGTGCAAGGCAACTACAACAACGCGGCTGATCTGCTCAGCGATGCCGCCATCGCCCTGCGCAACGCGGCCCGCCGGCCCGGCAGCCACTACAGCTGCATTGATCTCGCCAGCCGCATCCAGGCTCAGCAGGATCTGCAACTGGAATCGGAGCTCCGCACAGGCCTCAGCCAGGGCCAACTGGAACCCCACTTCCAGCCCCTCTTTGATCTCCGCAGCCTGGAGGTGAAGGGGGTGGAAGCCTTGGCCCGCTGGCGCCGCAGCGATGGCGACCTGCTCCTGCCGAGCCTGTTTCTGGAGGCGGCGGAACGCGCTGAGCTGCTCGGTGAGCTGGATCTGCAGATGATCCGCCAGTCGATCGCCGCCAGCCATGTGATGGCACGGGTGGAGCCGCAGCGGCCGATGGTGCTCAGCCTCAACCTCTCCGGCGCCTTGCTTGAAAATCCAGCGCTGTTGCAACAGTTGTTCGCTCTGATCGACGCCGAACCACTGCCCCAGCACTGGCAGCTGCAACTGGAACTGTTGGAGGTGAATCTGCAGCAGCCGGAAGCAGACATCGCCCAAACCGTGGAGCAACTGCATCAGCGGGGTGTGCTGCTGGCCATCGACGATTTCGGCACCGGGTACTCCTCCTTGAGCCGGCTGAATCGCTTCCCGTTCCACAGCCTCAAGGTGGACATGAGCTTTGTAAAACTGCTCGACGCACCGGAGCAACCGAGCAACCGCATCCTGGAAGTGATCCAGGCCATGGCCGAGGCGCTCGAGCTGCACACCACCGCCGAAGGCGTGGAAACGGACGCGCAGCGGCTATGGCTGCAGCGCCAGGGCTTCCACTGGGGCCAGGGCTACCTGCTGGCCAAACCGATGCCCCTTCAGGACACCCTCAATCTGCTGCTCACCCACCAGAGCTCAGCAGTGCCGCTCTGACCTGATCCGCGCTCCAGCCTTCCACACGGATCCACTTGCTGCGGCCGCTGGCTCCGCGCGCCAGCTCCAGCACCCGATCACGGCTGGCTCGGGGTTGCACCCGGATCGCCACCAACTGCTCCGGGGCTGCAGGCTCCATCAACACCGAAACTAAAGGCAGCGCAGCACGAGGGCTCTACGCGATGACCGCATCCATGCCCAGGCAGACCCTCACGATCCGCACGCCCGACGACTGGCACGTGCATCTGCGGGATGGAGCGCTGCTGCAGGCCGTGGTGGGACACACCGCCGCCCAATTTGCCCGGGCGATCGTGATGCCCAACCTCAAGCCGCCGATCACCAGCACGGAGCAGGCGAGCGCCTACCGCGATCGGATCCTGGCGGCACTGGAGCGCAGCGCCGGATCCGAGGCCGCAGAGGCGTTCACGCCGCTGATGACGGCCTATCTCACCGAAACGATCGCGCCAGCCGAACTGGAGCGCGGCTTCGCCGCCGGGGTGTTCACCGCCGCCAAGCTGTATCCAGCCGGAGCCACCACCAACTCCGACGCCGGCGTACGGGATCTCAGCCACATCACCCCGGTGCTCACCTGCATGGAGCGCATCGGCATGCCCTTGCTGATCCACGGCGAGGTGACCGATCCGGCGGTGGACATCTTCGATCGGGAGGCCGTGTTCATCGAGCGGCAGCTCAAGCCTCTGCTGGAGCGCCATCCAGGCCTGAAGGTGGTGCTCGAGCACATCACCACCGCCGATGCGGTGCGGTTTGTGGAATCGGGCCCCAGCACCCTCGCGGCCACGATCACCCCCCACCACTTGCACATCAACCGCAATGCCCTCTTCCAAGGGGGGTTGCGGCCCGACATGTATTGCCTCCCGGTGGCCAAGCGCGAGCAGCACCGTTTGGCGCTGCGGGCAGCCGCCACCTCCGGCAACCCGAAATTTTTCCTGGGCACCGATTCAGCACCGCACCTGCGCCATGCCAAAGAGAGCAGCTGCGGCTGCGCCGGGATCTACAACGCGCCCTACGCCCTCGAGAGCTACGCCCAGGTGTTCAGCGACGAACACGCCCTGGATCACCTGGAGGCCTTCGCCAGTCTGAACGGCCCGCGTTTTTACGGCCTGCCGCTCAATGCTGGCCACGTCACGCTGGAGTGCCGCGAACCCGGCCCCGAGGAGCCCGGCCTACCGGCCATCCTGGAGCTGGCCAACGGCACCCCGGAACCCAGCCGCCTGGTGCCCTTCCATGCCGGCGAGCAACTCCACTGGCACATCTCCAGCAGAACGCGCTAGAGCTTTTACGTTGTCTTAATCATTCTGTGCCGAAAAGCACTTGATGCAGCTTGCAGCGCATCGTTAACTGGTTCGCAAGACCAGCGGTATGGATGGCTCTGTTTTCCTGGATTGCCAGCGTGGACAGCGATGCTCTCCTCGATGCCCTGGCTGAACCCTTGCAGCAACTGGGGTTGGTGATCGACCCCCACGTGAGCAGCGCCAGCCAGGTGCTGGCTTCCGATCGCCCCAACTGCGGCCTGCCCATGGCCCAGCGGGTCACCGTGCTCGCCTCCTGGAACTGCACCCGCTCGCGTGAGGCCCAGCTCGAGGTGCGCAGCTCTGAACCGCAGCTGCGTGCGGGCACCCGCTGCCAACAGATCGCCGAACAGCTGCAGCGCGCCAACCCGGGGACCGCGCAAATCGGAAGCAAATCTTGAATCGGTAACCGCTGTTACCTGAGAAGGGGGTCGCCGCTCCATAGGTTCCGCCCAGTGGATCACTGGAGGCCGAGCTCCATGCAAACCCAGGTTTTGATGCAAGCCACCGATGGCAGCTGGAACACCAGCAAGACCTACCCCAATCCCCTGCTGGCCTATATCGCCGCTCGCAAACTGAGCCGCGCCGAACAACGCGCCTGCCGCACCGTGTGCAGCAGCGGCCAGGTGCTGGAAGAAATCCGCCCCTGAGGCCGTAAAGAGCTCGCAATGTTTGGCAGACAACACCAAACAGTGCCCCTACGGTCCGGATGGTTTCTCCCCGCCGCCCGAACGTTATGGCTCTCGTTCAAGCACCTGCCCTGGGCATCGAGCGCTTCGCCGCTGGCCAACGCAAAGAAAGCCGGCCGCACGCCTCCACCGACGACCAGAACGCGATCATCCGTGCGGTGTATCAGCAGGTGCTGGGCGGCCAATATCTGATGAGCAATGAGCGCCTGGAAGGCGCTGAGTCGCTGTTCCGCAACGGCTACCTCAACGTGCGCGAGTTAGTGCGCACCGTGGCCAAGAGCGCGCTGTATCGCGCGCGCTTCTTCGAGAACTGCAACCCCTATCGCTTCATCGAGCTCAACCACAAACACTTGCTGGGCCGCGCTCCTCACAACAAAGAGGAGATGCTGCACCACTTCACGATCCTGCAAGAGCAGGGCTACGACGCTGAGATCGATTCCTACCTCGACAGCGACGAATACAACCGCAAGTTCGGCAACGACAACGTGCCGCACCTGCACGGCTGGACCTACTCCGCCGGCCATGAGGGGCGCCAGTTCTCCTGGCTGATGCAGCTGGCCCGCGGTGCCGCCGCATCCGTGAAAGGCGATGGCAGCGGCACCCAGTTCAAGCTGGGCCAGGCCCTGCATCAGAACCGCCCCGTGCCCGTCGCGGTGTCGGCCGCCAGCCGCTACGCCCACATCAGCACTGATGGCCCCTTCCGGGCCGCCACCGCCAGCGGCAGCGACCTGCCGGTGGCGGAGCTGAGCAGCGCCCGCCGCATCGATGGCACCCCCGCCTATGGCTTCCGCAGCCAGGAGCTCCTGGTGTCGAGCCCGAGCGCCGGTGCCGCCGGCGAGGGCAGCCGCGTGGTGACCATCACCGCCAGCGGCATCGCCAACAACCGCTTCGTGCGCCACGGCGCCTACACCACTCGCGTGCCCTTCAGCCGCATGAACGAGGCTCTGCAGCGGGTGATCCGCCAGGGCGGCCGCGTGGTGAGCGTGGTGGTGAGCGGCGAGGCTGAGCTGGCGCCAGTGCAGGCCTCAGAAGCGCCCAAAGCCGCAGCCAAGGGCCGCGGCCGCCAGAAGAAGGGCTGAGGCCAACGGCAACGAGTTGTTGCCAAATGCGGCCGCAGGTCAGATCCTGTGGCCGCACCTCGCACCTCCGGCATGCGCACGCTCCGCCGCGGCCTGCCAGCCCTGCTGGCTGCCATCGCCCTGGCGGGGCCCATCCCAGCCGGCGCCCAGGAGCCTGAGCCCGAAACCCTGGCGCTCGCCAACGACTGGCCCACGCTGCAAACGCTGCTGCAGCTGCCCGACTGGATGGATCTGCAGTTCAGCGTGACCGCTGAGCCGCTGTTCAATCCCATCGGTGGCGAACGCTCCGCCGGCAGCTGGATTCAACAAAGCAGCCTCGAGCTCAACCTCGGCAGTGGCCTCAACCAACCCAGCAGCAGCTGGAGCGAGTTCGAGCATTGGCAGTTGCGCGTTGTGGTGAATCACGACGCCGGCGACGCCTTCTACAACAGCGCCATCGGCGCCCTGTTCCCCCTCCAGCAGGTGGCCTATCCAGCCGGCTTCTACGGCACGGAGGCCTCGATTGAGCGCAAGGCTGGAGAGGGCTGGCTGAGCTTCAAGGCGGGGATCCTGCCACTCAACCCGGATTTCGTGGAAGTGCCGATCTTCGGCAACTACGTGCACTCGGCGTTCAACAACACCCTCAACATCTTGGTGGCGGATCTGCCGATCAGCCCCTTCAGCGCCTTCGGTGGGGTGGTAAGTGGCCATCCCAGCAAGGAGATCACCGTGCGCTACGGGCTGTTCGATCTGAGCAGCACCGATTTGATCTCCCGCTGGTTGGGGGTGACCAATAGCGGGGTTGGCCCCAGCGTGGGCACGGCGCAGTTTCTGCAGCTCGATCTCGAGCCGGCCTCGATGACGGCGGCTCCGCTGAAGGCCTGCCGCAGCGAGCGTGGCGTTCAACGCCAGAAAGCTGCCTGCAGCACACCGGTGAGCGTGCAAAACCAACTGCCCAATGGTTTGATCAGCCTGGGGGGCTTTCTCACCAGCGCCAACGGCAATGGGATCTACGGGAGCGTGACGCTCCCCAGCGGCTTGCCCCTGGGCCTGGCGGATCGCCTTTGGATCGGCGGCGCCTATTCCCCCGACTCGAGCCTCGATGTGGCCCCCACCTTTGTGGGCGGTGGCCTGGTGATTCAGGGCCCCCTACCCAGCCGGCCCCTGGATGTGGCCCTGTTCGGCATCGGCCGCGGCGGCCTCAGCAACCAGCTCAGCGATAGCCCCTACGAAGGAATGCTCGAACTGGGCTATCGCATCCAGTTGAACGAGAGCTTCAACCTGCAGCCCACCCTCCAGTGGATCTTTAATCCCAGCGGCGCCCCCCAGCCGGTGCCGGGGATCCTGGCGGCGGGTGTGCAACTGCAGCTCAACTTTTAAGCCGGCCCGAGGCCATCGCCTCCAGCAGCCGGTTGCGGCATCAGCGGGGCAGCGAAGCTATGGCGCCTTCACACACAGCGACCAGAGTGGAGGCGTGCCTGCTGCGCCTCCACTTGTTGTATGGCCCTGTCGTTCCGGGAGCTTCAAGCGCAGCTGCAACCCGACTGGGGCTGTGAGCACAACGGCGATGGGGGCCAGTTCGATGTGCTGGTGGTGCCCTCCCTCTCGATGGACCAGGCCCTGATGGCGCTGGTGACCGGCGCCCACCACTACGAGGAGCGCCAGTTGTTCGCGCTGATGCGCCTGCGGGATCCAGGGGTGCGGGCCATCTACGTGACCAGCAAACTCCTGCCGGAGTTGGTGGTGGATGCGGTGCTCGAGCTGATGCCGGGCGTGCCCACCTCCCACGCGCGCCGGCGCCTGCATCTGTTCGACACCGACGACGCCTCCAACCGTCCCCTCACCGCCAAGCTGCTGGAGCGGCCCGCCCTGCTCGGCCGCATCCGCGAGCTGCTGCGCCCCGGCCGCAGCTTCATCAGCTGCTTTGTGGTGACGGAGCTGGAAAAACAGCTCTCGGAGCTGTTGCAGGTGCCGCTGCTCGGCACAGACCCTGCCCTGGGCTACTGGGGCAGCAAGGCCGGAAGCCGCGCCCTGTTTGCGCGCTGCGGCGTGCCCCATCCCCCCGGCAGCGACCTTGCCCACAACCTCAGCGACCTAGCGGAGGCCACGGCCGACCTCTGGGAAGCGCACCCCGAGCTGCGCCGCTGTGTGGTGAAGCTCAATGAGGGAATCAGCGGCGAGGGCAACGCCTGCCTGGAGCTCGCGGCCTTGCCCTTGGCGGAGCTCAGCGGCCGTGAACGGCGCTCGCGCCTGCGGGCCGCCCTGGAGCAGTTGCCGATGCCGGCCGCGTTGTGGCAGGAGCTGTTGGCCGATCAGGGGGCCTTGGTGGAAGCCTGGCTCGATGGCGGCGAGGCCCTCAGCTCCCCCAGCGTGCAGGGCACGATCCACCCGGGCGGGGCGGTGGAGCTGGTCTCCACCCATGAGCAGATCCTCGGTGGCGCCGGCGGGCAGACCTACCTGGGCTGCCGCTTTCCCGCCGACGACGTCTACCGCCTGGAGCTGATGCGCTACGGCCAGGCGGTGGGAGAAGCCCTCGCCGCTGAAGGCGCCCTGGAACGCTACGCCGTGGATTTCATCGCCCGCCGCCTCCATGGCACCTGGGACCTGCAGGCGATTGAGGTAAACCTGCGCCAGGGGGGCACAACGCACCCCACCATGGCCCTGCGGGCGATCACCACCGGCCAGCTGGATCCGGCCACGGGACTGTTCATGGCCCCCACCGGCCAGGCGGTTTACTACACCGCCACCGACAACCTCACCGATCCACAGCTGCGGGGCCTGCTGCCGGCCGATCTGATCGACATCGTGGCCGAAGCCGATCTGCATTACGACCCAGCCCGGCTGCGGGGCAGCGTGTTTCACCTGTTGGGTTGCCTATCGGAATACGGCAAGCTCGGCATGACCTGCATCGGCCGCAGCGCCGCAGAAGCCGAAGCGGTGTACCAAGCCACCGCCGATGGCCTGATCGGCCGGGCCCGCGAGCTGCAGGCAGGCGGTTAGGCCTGGGGGGCCTGAGCCGGAATCACCAGCACCGGGAGCTTGGCGTGGGTGAGCACCCGCTGGGTTTCGCTACCGATCAACAACCCCGCCAAGCCGCGGCGGCCATGGGAGGCCATCGCAATCAGATCGCACCCCAACCGATCGGCTGCTTCAAGGATCGCCTCATGCACCAGCGGGCACACGCAGGTGTCGCTTGAGGCCTCCACGCCGGCTGATCGCGCCTGCTCCAGGGCCTTCTCCAGGATGGTGGCGGCGAAGCGGGCATTGGCCTGGCTGAACTGCTCGCTCAGGGCTGGATCCAGCACCAAGCCTTCGCCGTAGATGGCCACATCCGGGCGCCCGTAGTAGCTGGGCTGCACATGGAAGAAGCTCACCTGCGCGCCGATGGGCTTGGCCAGCTCCAAGGCGGTGCGCACGGCCCCATCCGACAGCTCAGAGCCGTCGATCGGCACCAACAGATGACGAACCATGGCAAGCGCGGCGCGACGTCTACCGGAACGCTAGGTACTAAGCAGCGATCCAACCAGCCAAATGGGAAGCCGCTTGGGAACGCACCAGCGCCCGCGCCGCCGGCAAGGCGGGCTCCAGCCGCTCCGAGCTGAAGTGCGGCAGGTTGCGGCTGCGCAGCCAGGCTCCCCAGCGGAACTCATGAAAGGGGATCAGCGGAGCTGCGGCCACCAGGCCCTCGCGCTTGAGCTTCCACACCAGGCTGCGGTAGGGGTCGTCCTGGGTGCCAGCGAGGCTGGTGGGCAACGCGGTGGGATGCAGCGGCCCAAGGCCGCGGCCGTCGTAGAGGTAGAGCCAACCCCGCTGGTGCAGCTGCTCAAGCACCGCCTGGCGCTCAGACACCTCCAGCTGCAAGGCCACATAACCAAAGGCGGTGGCCGAGGGGTCGAGCTCCAGCAAGGCCCGCAGGCGGTGATGGCGATCCACCATCCACAGCTCACCGGAGGCGCTCCGCACCAAAGGCGTGGGTTTGCGCTTGAGGTAGCGGCGCCGCTCCTTGGGGTCATCGGCCGCGAAATCCGCCTGGCGGCTGCGGATCTCGGCCATGCCTACGCACAGCTGCGTGGGATGGAGCGCCGCGAGGGGCACCTCCAGCAGCTCGTCGGCAGGAGCCGGAAGGGGTTGGTAGGGGGGCAACCGCAACGCCATCGGCCGACCTTAAGCCGATTTGCAGGGGCGTGGATCAGCGCCTGCCTGGCGGTGTTGCTCTGGCTGGGCTGGGCTGCGCCCGCCCTCGCCGCCCAGGCCTGCACCCCCATCAGCGAGCGGGAGGTGGCCCAGTTGTTTGACCAGTGGAACAGCGCCTTGGCCAGCGGTGATCCCGATCAGGTGGTGGCGCTCTACAGCGGCGATGCACTGCTGCTGCCCACCCTCTCGCCCGAACCGCGCACCACCCCCGCCGGCATCCGGGATTACTTCGTGGGATTTCTGGCCGGAGAGCCCCAGGGCCACATCGACAGCCGCAGCATCCAGCTGGGCTGCAATGAGGCGATGAGCGCCGGCACCTACAGCTTCCGCTTTGCCGATGGCCATCAGGCGAAGGCTCGCTACACCTTTGTGTATGTGTTCAGCGATGGGCGCTGGCAGATTCAGCACCACCACTCCTCGCTGCTGCCCAGCGCTTAAGCGCTGCGGGCCATCTCGCCAGCAGCGGGGTTGATGGAGCTTTTGTAGCGGCAGCCATCTTGATGCTCACGCACGGTGACGCCATACATCTCGAGGAATAAATCGCGATCGGCCAATGAGCCGGTGAGGCCGCAATTGAGATAGTGCTGGCGCAGGGGCGTCCAGGGGCGTGCCAGCACTTGGGCATGCAATTGATGCAAGCGGAAGCGGCGTAGGGCCTTCAGGGGTGCTTCACCGCAGTGGGCATGGCAAAGGTTCTGCAGCGTTCGCACGCTCACATGGCAATGGCGGGCCAAGTCGGCCATCCGCAGGGGGCTGGCGTAGTGCTCGGCCACATAGGCAGCCAGGGTTGCCATTACTCCCGAATCGGGCGACGACGCAGCGACGAGCAAGGAGCGAGGCGCCACGCGTGGTCAGCCAAGGTAGAACTTAAAGACAACGTATCGAGGCAAGACACCCCGCAAGCTGAGCCACAACACAGAGTGAACGGTTATGCAGACTCTGTATTGAAAATCTAGTTGCAATAGCTACTTATCCCGCCCTTAAAACCGGACGCCATCAAAGATCGGCATCGTGGCGAAGCCCAGCGACGACGCCACCGGATTGGGGCCCGCCGGTAGCGCCTGCACCGCAAACATGTAGGTATCCGCCTGGAAGGGGTTATTCCAGGGCTTGAGCGCCACCGTGATCGTTTGTCCCGGCTGGGGCGGCTGCGGGAATTGCACCGTGATGCGGCGCTGCTCTGGGTTGAACGCCGCCTGCACAGGAATCACAGCCCCCTCCCGGCGGGGCAAGCCCACAAAGGCGCGGGTGCGATCCGCTGCAAACTGGAAACTGCGGTCCACCCCACGGGTTTGCTGAATCACCAAACTGCCGAGGCCGGCGCCGGCCTGCTCCGGCAGGGTCACGGTGAAGTAGTAGGTGGCCGCGGTCTGGCCCACATAGGCGTAGTAGTTGGTGAAGGTCACCTTCCAGGGGGGGCGCCTAAACCAGGTTTGGCCATCGAGCTCAAGGGCCTGAACCGGTGCGGCCGCCAGCTGCAGCGCCACCACCGCCGGCACGATCCAGGGGTTGACCATCCTCGACCAAACGCGTTCCCTGCAAGGTAGCGGCGGTTCAGGCCGTTGATAGGGTCGGAAGGCTTATCCGCCAGATCGATGAACCGAGCTGAACTCGACGCCATCGACCTGATGCTGCGCGATCTCAACACGCGCCACGACGAAATCCGCCACCGCGCCGCCTTCCGGGGCTGCACCCGCGAGCTGCTCACCTTGCAAGAGGAGCTGGTGCGCTATCTGATGGGCAAGCGCGAGGAGCTCAACGGGCGCTGAGCCTCAAGCGGCCTGCACAAACGGCACCGGGTTTTGGTCGCGCCGGTGCTGCCGCGGCAGCTCCGGCCCCTGTTGATCGCCAGCGAGCGCAGCGGTGCTCTCCAGGGCGATGCGCATCCGCCGGGCCGCATGCAGGCTCATGTCACGCGGCACGCTGATGCGATCGCGCCAGTAGCGCAATCCAGCCGCCGTGCCCGCCGGAGGGGCCACGGCTGGGTCCGCGGGGGATCGCAGCAGATTGGTGAGCGCGCAGCGCAGGGCCTGATCCAGGGCCTGCGCCGCCGCAGCACCGCAGAGCAGGCCTTCGGGGTTCACCTCCAAGAGGCGCCGGCGGTGACGCAACATCCGGCCCAGGGCTTCCTGGGCTGCACCCACCGGTGCGGGTTGCCGCGTTTCCACCACCGCCGGATCGGCCGCAGGCCAGGGGCCCTGGTCGATCAACCGCGCCACGTGTTGCTGCTGGGCCCCGCCGCTGGCGAGGCAACAGCCCATTTGCGGTGGCAGGTCGTGGGCGTGGGTGTGGATGTCGCTCTGGGTGCCCAGGTAGGTGGAGCGCTGCTCCAGGGCCGCAAACCAGCGATCGATCGCCGGGTGCTGGCTACGCAGGCCATACCCCTTGTAGTAGGCAAGCGATGCATTCATCCGCTCGAGATAGGGCACGAAGATCACATCAGCCGTGCCGAAGTGCGGGCGGAAGAAGGGCCCATCCGTGGCCTGCAACGCCTCCTCCACCAGGCCTGCCATGCGGATGAAGTGCTGCTCTGCCGGAGCCGTGTGGGGGCCTTCGCCCTCGCAATAGCAAAGCCACTGGCACCAAGCGCGAAACAGCCGACGCTCCAGCTGACGCAGGGCAAACACATCCGGGTGCTGGAGCCCCTCCTCTCCCAGGGGCCCGAAGCTCTCCTCCAGGGCCTGGAGGATCAGATCGCTCTCGGTGATCAGGTGGCCGTCGAGCTCCAGGGCCGGCAGCATCCCGGTGGGCACCAGCTGCTTAAACCAGCGCTCCTTTTCGCCGTAGCAAAACATCGTGACCTTGCGGATCCGGTAAGGGATCCGCTTCTCCTCCAGCCACAGCCACACCTTCTGGCAGTAGGGGCACCAGGCGTGATGGTCGCGGTAGAGGGTGACGCGCACCTCCGCTTCCGGCCTGCCAAACAGGCGCAGACGCGCTTGGGCATTGGTGGGCCCCTCCACCCTCTGGCGCTGCAGCTCCGCTTCGCTGATCGGAGCCAACTGGTCTGCGAGTTGTTCCCAGCTGAGTGGTTCCATCGCCACAGCATGAACCAACTGGCTGCGGTGCTGTGAGCACCCAGGCGACGGATCCCCCACCTGCGCAGCATTGCCAGTGGCGCTCCCGCTGATCAGCCTGAGACCAGCAGAGCCGTGAGGCCGTGATTCCTCCCCAGAAACAGATGACCGGCATGCTCGGCCATCCGGTGGCCGAAAACCCGATCGATCGGATGTTCGATGCGGTGTATGCCTACTACGGCCTGCACTGGCAGTTCTGGAAAAACGACATCGCCTCCGAGCAGGACCTGGCCAAGGCGATCGCCGCTCTGGCCCCCCTCGGCTACCGCGGCGTGGGCATCACCGTCCCCTACAAAGTGGTCGTGATCCCGATGCTCGATGCCGTCGACGATGACGTGCGTGCGATCGGCGCCGCCAACTACATCACGATCGAGGGTGGCCGCCTGATCGGCCACAACAACGACGGCAAGGGCGTGGTGAAGGCGATCGAGAAGGTCGCTCCCTTGAAAGGCCGCAAGGTGGTGATGCTCGGCGCCGGGGGCGCCGGCCGCGCCATGGCGGTGGAACTCGCCTGGGCCGGCGCCGCTCAGCTGACGCTGATCACCCGCCGCGAAGCTCAGGGCCGCGAAGTGGCGGAGCTGGTGCAGCGGGCCAGCGGCGTGCCCTGCCACTGGCAGAGCTGGCAAGCGCCGCTGCAGGTTCCCGCCGGCACGGATCTGCTGATGAATGCCACCCACCTGGGCTGCGCCCCCGACCTCGAACCGGTACCCGTGGACTGGGCCAGCGTGGAGCCGGGCTGCATCGCCGTGGATGTAATCACCAACCCCCGCATCACACCCTTCCTCGCCGCCGCTCGCGCGCACGGCTGCCCCGTGGTGGATGGCGTGGAGATGCTGGTGCAACTGGCGATGCAGATCTTCGAGCGCTGGACGGGCGTCGTCCCCGAGGAAGCCGTGTTCCAGAAGGCCGTGGCGGACGCACTGGGGGAGTGAGGCCAAGAACAACCCAAACAAGCATTCGGCTATGCGTCAATCGTCATACTGTTACGCTTGAGTGGCAGCTGTTGGCGATGCGCCACCCTCCGGCATGAGTGAGCATTTCGACTTGGTGGTGATCGGTGCTGGCTCCGGCGGGCTGGCCGCCGCCAAGCGCGCCGCCAGCTATGGCGCCCGGGTGGCGATCGTGGAGGGGGATCGCGTGGGTGGCACCTGCGTGATCCGCGGCTGCGTGCCCAAGAAATTGATGGTGTACGGCTCGGCCATGCGCCATCACCTCCACGATGCCGCCAGCTACGGCTGGAGCATCGGCGAGACATCCCACAACAGCGCTGAGCTGCTGCAGCGGGTGCGCGCCGAGGTGGATCGGCTCAACCAACTGCACATCGGCTTCCTCGAGAAAGCGGGCGTGGAGCTGGTGCGCGGCTGGGGCCGTTTCGCCGATGCCAACACGGTGAGCGTGGTGGATCGAAGCGGGTCCGAACTGCAACGCCTGCGGGGCGATCGGATCCTGATCGCCGTGGGCGGCCGCCCCCACCGCCCCGAGATCCCTGGCGCCGAACTGGGCTGGGTGAGCGACGACATGTTTGAGCTTGAACGCCTACCGGAGCGGGTGGTGGTGGTGGGCGCCGGCTTCATCGCCTGCGAATTCGCCTGCATCCTTAATGGCCTCGGCGTGCAGGTGACCCAACTCGTGCGCGGCGATCACCTACTGCGGGGCTTCGACCTCGAAGCGAGCCGTGCCGTGCAGGAGGCGATGGAAGCCGATGGGATCGACATCCGCTTCACCCACAGCCCTGCCGCGATCGAAGGCACACCTGGGGATCTCACGGTGATCAGCCAGAGCGGCGAACGCCTGCCCTGCAACGGCGTGCTGCTGGCCACCGGCCGCCGGCCCTTCCTGCAGGGCCTGAACCTGGAGGCTGCCGGCGTTGCGATCGAGGGGCATCGCATCCCGGTGAGCGCCGAGCAGGCCACCAATGTCTCCCACATCTTCGCCGTGGGTGATGTGACGGATCGGGTGAACCTCACCCCCGTAGCCATCGATGAAGGCCGCGCCCTGGCCGACACGATCTGGGGCCGCAAACCGCGCCAGGTGGATCACGCACTGATCGCCAGCGCCGTGTTCTCCCAGCCGGAACTCTCCAGCGTGGGCCTCACCGAAGAAGCGGCGATCGAGCGCTACGGGGCCGATGGTGTGAAGGTGCACCGGGCCCGCTTCCGGCCGATGAGCCAGGCACTGCCGGCCCGCGACCCGAAGGTATTGCTCAAGCTCGTGGTGGAGCAGTCCAGCGGCAAGGTGGTGGGCTGTCACATGGTGGGTGAGCACGCCGCCGAGATCATTCAGATGGCGGCAATTGCTATCGGCATGGGCGCCACCAAGGCCGACTTCGATCGCACCATGGCTCTGCATCCCACTGTGGCGGAGGAGTTCGTCACCATGCCGAACTAACCCGTGACCTCACGCACGATCCTGATCAGCGGCGCCAGCCGCGGCATCGGCCGGGCCATCGCCGAACGTCTGCTCGCCGATGGCCATCGCCTCAGCCTGGGGGTGCGCAACCCGGCGGCACTGCGGGGCACGGCCCTGGATCACCCCAACGTGCTGTTGCAGCCCTACAACGCCGAAGATCCCGCTGCGGCTGAAGCCTGGGTGGCGGCCAGCGTGAACCAGTTCGGCGCGATCGACACCCTCATCCACAGCGCCGGGGTGTTCTCGCGGGTGCCGCTGTTGTTCGAGAGCGGCCAGGAACGCGAGATCCAACAGCTGTGGGACGTGAACGTGATGGGTCCTTGGTGGCTCACCCGCGCCGCCTGGCCCCAGCTCGCCGCCCATGGCTCCGGGCGGATCGTGGTGCTGGTGTCGATGAGCGGCAAGCGCTCCAAGGGTCGCCTGGCTGGCTACACCGCCAGCAAATTCGCCCTGATGGGCCTCTGCCAGACCATGCGCAACGAGGGCTGGGAGCAGGGCATCCGCGTGACGGCGATCTGCCCCAGCTGGGTGAACACCGACATGGCCGCCGCCGTGAACGCGATGCCGAAGGAAGCGATGAGCCAACCGGGCGATATCGCCTCACTCACCGCCCAGCTGCTGGAGCTGCCCAACAGCTGCGTGCCCTTCGAGCTGGCGGTGAGCTGCAACCTGGAAACCTGATCAGCGTTAGCGCGGGGGAATGCCGTAGCGCTGGCGCAGCTCCTCCACGGGCACGGCCGCATCGGCGAACAGATCCCAGTCGCCGATCAGGTTGTGGTTCATCTGCAGACCGCGCTCCAATCCCTGGAACAGCACATCGGGATCGAGGTCGTTCTGATGGTCGCCGGTTTCGATCGGCACCACCGAGCGCCCCAACTGGAATTCCGCCAGCACCAACAGGATCGAGAAGAAGGGATCACTCTCCCGGCTCATCCCGGCCTGCAGACCAGCCACGCCACCCTCCTCGGCTGGGCTGGTGCCGTAACCACCCAGCACATGCATGCAGTCATGCCGGGCGATCGGCGGCGGCGGGCCGCCCGGTTCACCCGGCACCGAGAACCCGTTGGTGGTGATGAACTGGATGTAGGCATGTCCCAGTGTTCCCGCGGGCAATGTGCCGAGGGCGCGGTAGCGGGCAGCGAGGGCCGGATCGTTCTGCTTGAGCGCATAGCGGGCCAGCTGCATCGCCGCTTCCAGGCGACCCCGGCCCAGGAAATCACGCACCGCCCCGGCCAGGAAGCCGCGGCGGGCCATATCCAGCCGCACCAGCCCCATGCGCTCGTGCACGAGGTTGGCGTAGGTGTTCACCACCGCCTCACCAACTCCGAGTGCCGCCGCGGCCCGGCGCAGGTAGGCCAGGCGCTCCTCAGTGAGCTGGCCGTCCATCAGCGCCACCACGGTCATGCCGCGGAGGATGCGCTCACGCCAGATCGGATCGGTGATCTGCTCCGCGACGGCTTCGGGTGTGAGCGGCGTAAGGGTGTCGAGATCGATCTGGGGCTGATGGGCAAGGTGATCGCGAATGGCCTCGATCGTGCGGCGCTCCGCCGGATCAATCTCGGGGCCTCCGCCACAGGCTTGGGCTACACCCAGCAATCCCCCGAGAGCGCAGCGGGCGGTGGCTTCATCGGGCCGCAGAGAGGGATCGGTGATCGAGCCCATCGGCGCTGGAGCAACAGCAGGTGCCATCCACAAAAAAACCGCTCTGCCCGGTAGCTAGCCACGGGCGGTAGAGCGGTCAATGGAGATGGATCCCGGCGGGCTTAGTCGCGGAAACGAGCGGCGCTGAAGTCGTAGCGGCGGGTGAGTTGGAACACGGTGCCGCTGAGCAGCAGCAGGCTGATCAGGTTGGGGATCGCCATCAGGCCGTTAAGGATGTCGGCCACGGTCCACACCAGATCAAAACTGGCGACCGCACCGATCACCACCACCGCCACCCACACCAGGCGGAAGGGTTTGATCCCTTTCACGCCCACGAGAAACTCAAGGCAACGCTCGCTGTAGTAACCCCAGCCGAGGATCGTGGTGGCGGTGAAGAACACCGTGCCGAAGGTCACCAGCCAGGCGCCGCCGGGCAGACCCCAGTCGAACGCCGCCATGGTGAGTGCCACTCCCGTGGGGGTATCCACGCCTTCCATCGGCAACCAAGCGCCGCTGGTCACGATCACCAAGGCCGTCATCGTGCAGACGATGATCGTGTCGATGAAGGTGCCGAGCATGGCCACCGAACCCTGCAGCACAGGATCACCGGGTTTGGCCGCGGCCTGGGCAATGGGGGCCGTGCCCAGGCCGGCTTCGTTGGAGAACACACCGCGGGCAATGCCCTTCTGAATCATCACGCCGAGGGCGCCGCCGGCCAGGGCCTGAGCGCTGAAGGCGTCGTGGAGGATCAGCGAGAGGGCTGCCGGAATCTCCGCCATGTGCGACAACAGGATCGTGGCTGCACCACCCACGTAGATCACCGCCATAAACGGCACCACAGCGGAGGCCACACGGCCGATGCGCTCAATGCCGCCAATGATCACGGCGAAGGTGATCGCCGCAAACACAATCCCGGTGGCTAAAGGCGGAACGCCCAGAGAAATATTCAGGGCTTTGGCGAGCTCATGGGCCTGCACCCCGTTGCCGATGCCGAAACCAGCCAAGGTGCCAAACACGGCGAACAGCACCGCCAGCCAGTTCCATGCCGGGCCGAGGCCATTGCGGATCACGTACATCGGTCCGCCGACGTGTTCACCCAGCTCGTCAACCTCGCGGTGGTGCACAGCGAGGAGCGACTCGGCGTACTTGGTGGCCATGCCCACCAGGGCGATCAGCCACATCCAGAACACGGCTCCAGGGCCACCGACGCCAATGGCGCCGGCCACACCCGCCACGTTGCCGGTGCCGATCGTGGCCGCCAAGGCCGTCATCAACGACTGAAAGGCGCTGACGTCACCTTCACCGCCGGAGTGGCGGATCGAACGCAAGGTTTGCCGCACCGCAAAGCCGATGCGCCGCAGAGGCATCAACCGCAGCCCCAGCAAGAGATACAAGCCGGTGAGGCCAATCAACCAGAGGGTGATCGGCCCCCACACGACGCTATTGATTTGATCCAGCAGGTCTTTCAACGGGCCTCCCGCAGCCAAACTTGCGGGATCGTGTCACATCTGCAGCAACTCAGCTGTTGGGGCTGAGTGCTTCGAAACGGAACACCTGACGGCCGGCCGGTGTGTCACCGAAGGCCTCGGTCTCCACCACACGCTCACTCAGCACCCACGGACCTTCACCAGCGAGGGGCACGAACGTGTCGGTGAAGGTGCTCTTGCCACCGCGGGCGGCGCCGCTGGCGGGATCGGCGTATTGGCTGGTGTAGCTGTGGCTGAGGTAGCCACTGCCCGTGTCGGTGGTGCTTTCGGTGAAGATCGTCACCACGGTGCCGTGGATGTGGCGGTGCACCATCGTCACCACGTCGTTGTTGATGCGGTAACGATCGCCGGCGTTCTTGCCGCCCACGATCACCTCAGTGCCCACGGCATCGGTGTCACCGGCAGTGAAGGTGTTCTCACCGTGGGTCTGCTCGAAGCTGCGGCGCACGCGGTGGATGCACACCTCCCAGAGCTGGGAGGCAATCGCCTTGTGGATCTCTTCGTTGTCGATGCCTTCCACCTGGGCCTTCAGATCAGCGCCCACCTTGAAGGTGCCTTCCACCCGCTGGTCGCCCTGCTCCCACACGCAGCGGCCGCTGTAGCCAGCAAAGCCAGGCGCCCAGGTGTAGCGGTTCTCGTAGGCGGCGCGGAAGGCAGCGGTGCAATCGCTGCCGGCGGTGATCGCGGCGGGGCTGGGGGCGAGGGTCACGGCAATGTCAGGCACGGGGTTTTCAGGCTACGGGGTTGAGCTGGGCGCCTGCCTATGGAAGACATAGACCTGACGGTTCATCCCAGCCACCGGCGACTGGAACCCGATCCACGCAGCCCGAACATCCCGCACGCACTAGTGAAGTGAGGCGGCTACCCCCCTCAGCCGTGAATGTCCTGCAGTGCGTTCACCTGGAGCTGCTGGGCCTGGAGGGCGGCGATGCCTTCCACGGCGGCGCGGGCGCCGGCGAGGGTGGTCACGGTGGTGACGGCGTAGTCGATGGCGGCGCGGCGCAGGTATTTGTCGTCGTGGGCGGCCTGGCGACCCACCGGGGTGTTGATCACCAGTTGGATCTCACCGGATCGGATGGCGTCCTCGATGTTGGGGCGGCCTTCGTGCACCTTGAGCACCGGTTCCACCGTGAGGCCTGCCTCCGAGAGCCAGCGGGCCGTGCCCTCGGTGGCCACCAGCCGGAAACCGAGGGCCGCCAGGCGTTGGGCCACCGGCAGCAGAGCCGGCTTGTCGCGGTCGTGGGTGGAGAGGAACACCGTGCCGCTGGTGGGCAGAGCTTCGCTGGCGGCCAGCTCAGCCTTGGCATAGGCCAGGCCGAAACCGCTAGCGGTGCCCATCACCTCACCGGTGCTGCGCATCTCGGGGCCAAGCAAGGAATCGGCACCGGGGAAACGCTTGAACGGCAGCACCGCTTCCTTCACCGCCTGCAGCGGCGGCACGGGCTCGCTGGTGAGGCCGATCTGCTCGAGCGTTTTGCCCGACATGATCTGGCTGGCCACCTTCGCCAGGGGCACGCCGGTGGCTTTGGCCACGAACGGCACCGTGCGGGAAGCGCGCGGGTTGGCTTCGATGATGTACACGAGGCCATCCTTCACGGCGAACTGAAGGTTGATCAGACCGTTCACCTGCAGCGCCAAAGCCAGCGCTTCACTCCACTGGCGGATGGTGGCGAGCGCTTCCTGCTCGAGGCTCACGGCCGGCAGGGCACAGGCCGAGTCGCCGGAGTGCACACCGGCGGGTTCGATGTGCTCCATCAGGCCGCCGATCACCACGCGGCCGGTGGCATCGCAGAGGGCATCGACATCCACCTCGGTGGCGTTCTCCAGGTACTGATCAATCAGCACCGGGTGGTCGGGCTCCACGTTCACCGCCTCCACCATGTAGCGGTTGAGTTCCTCCTCGCCGTACACCACCTCCATGGCGCGGCCGCCCAGCACATAGCTGGGGCGCACCACCACCGGGTAGCCCACGCGATCAGCAACGGCGCGGGCCTCGGCTTCGCTGCGGGCCAGGCCATTGCGGGGCTGGCGGATATCGAGCTTGCGCAGGATCGCCTCGAACTGCTCGCGATCTTCCGCGGTGTCGATCGATTCGGGGGAGGTGCCCCAGATGCGGGTGCCGGTGGTTTGGCCCGCCGGCGAGGCGAGCCAACGCAGCAGCGGGATCGCCAGCTTCAGGGGTGTCTGGCCGCCAAACTGCACGATCACGCCTTCGGGCTTCTCGGCCTCGATCACGTTGAGCACGTCTTCGAAGGTGAGCGGCTCGAAATAGAGGCGATCGGAGGTGTCGTAGTCGGTCGACACCGTTTCGGGGTTGGAGTTCACCATCACCGTGGCGAAGCCCTCGGCCTGCAGCGCAAACGAGGCATGCACGCAGCAGTAGTCGAACTCGATGCCCTGGCCGATGCGGTTGGGGCCGCCGCCGAGGATCATCACCTTGCGGCGGGTTTCGGGCTGCACCTCGCTTTCGGGGGCAATCAGCTCGAGCGTGCCGTCCTCGCGCAGGCGCTCCAGCGGCCGCTCATAGGTGGCGTAGTGATACGGCGTGGTGGAGGCGAATTCCGCAGCGCAGGTGTCCACGGTTTTGAACACCGCATTCACCCCCAGGCGCTGCCGCTGCTCCCGCACCGCGAGCTCCTGGGCTCCAGTGGCCCAGGCGATCTGACGGTCGGAGAAGCCCAACTGCTTGAGGGCGAGCAGCGCCTCCGCATCGAGATCCTCCAGGCGCGAGCCCTTCAGCCAACGCTGTTCCGCTTCGATGATTCGGCGCAGCTTGGCCAGGAACCAGGGATCGATCGAGGAAATCCGGTGAATGTCGGCGTCGCTGTAGCCGTTCACCATCGCGGTGCGCACCGCAAAGATGCGATCAGGCGACGGCGTGCGCAGGGTGCGGTCGAGCTCGGAGCGCTCAGGGGTGGGATCAGGCCGGTCGCAGCCCCAGCCGGCATGCCCCGTTTCAAGCGAGCGGATCGCCTTCTGGAACGACTCCTCGAAGTTGCGGCCAATCGCCATCGCCTCACCCACCGACTTCATCGCCGTGGTGAGCACCGCCGGGCTGCCGCGGAACTTCTCGAAGGCGAAGCGCGGCACCTTGGTGACCACGTAATCAATGGTGGGCTCGAAGCAGGCCGGCGTCTTGCCGGTGATGTCGTTGAGGATTTCGTCGAGGGTGTAGCCCACCGCCAGACGGGCGGCGATCTTGGCGATCGGGAAGCCGGTGGCCTTTGAAGCCAGGGCCGAACTGCGCGAGACGCGCGGATTCATCTCGATCACAATCACATCGCCGTTGGCGGGATTGATCGCGAACTGGATGTTGCTGCCGCCAGTGTCGACACCGATCTCGCGGATGATCGCGATCGCCTGATCGCGCAGGCGCTGGTATTCGCGGTCGGTGAGGGTCTGGGCCGGGGCCACGGTGATCGAGTCACCGGTGTGCACGCCCATCGGGTCGAGGTTCTCGATCGAGCAGACGATCACCACGTTGTCGGCGGTGTCGCGCATCACCTCGAGCTCGAACTCCTTCCAGCCGAGCAGCGATTGCTCGATCAGGATCTGATTCACCGGGCTGGCATCGAGGCCGCTCAGGCAGATCGCCCGAAACTCCTCGGGGTTGTAAGCGATGCCACCACCGCTGCCGCCGAGGGTGAAAGCAGGGCGAATGATGCGCGGGTAGCTGCCGATCTGCTCACCCACCGCCTCGGCTTCCTCGAGGGTGGTGGCGATACCGGAGGGGCACACGGCCACGCCGATGCGCTCCATCGCCTGCTTGAACAGATCGCGGTCTTCCGCCTTCTCGATCGCCTGCAGGTTGGCGCCGATCAGCTCAACGCCGTACTTCTCAAGGGTGCCGTCTTTGGCGAGGGCCACCGCCAGGTTGAGGGCGGTTTGGCCGCCCATGGTGGGCAGCAGCGCATCGGGGCGCTCCTGCTCGATCACGCGCCGCACCACATCGGGGGTGAGCGGCTCGATGTAGGTGCGATCCGCCATGTCCGGATCGGTCATGATCGAGGCGGGGTTGCTGTTCACCAGCACCACCTCAAATCCCTCGGCCCGCAGGGCCTTGCAGGCCTGGGTTCCCGAGTAGTCGAACTCACAGGCTTGCCCGATCACGATCGGCCCGGAACCCAGCAGCAGGATGCGACGCAGATCCGTGCGACGGGGCATGGGCGGATGTCCGACAGGCAAACCTCCCTACCCTCTCACGCGGGCGCGGCTACTCTGATTTCAAGCAAGTGATGAAGCCGGCATGAGCGA
The DNA here is from genome assembly GCF_019104765.1 of Synechococcus sp. HK05. Classification (NCBI taxonomy): domain Bacteria; kingdom Bacillati; phylum Cyanobacteriota; class Cyanophyceae; order Synechococcales; family Synechococcaceae; genus Synechococcus; species Synechococcus sp. HK05. Next base: position 467,028 of record NZ_JAHRXJ010000004.1, read on the forward strand.
ACTCCAGCGCCTGAAGGGGCTGCTGCCTCCCGAGATGCAGAGCTGGGTGTTTGTGGAAGCCGCCGCTTCGGCCGATCCGCCGCTGATCACCATCGAGGAGATCGGCCGCGATGAGGTGGAGATTCAGCTCGACCTGCAGAAGTGGGATGAGCTGGCGATCGACCACCGCAACCTGCTCTTCTGGCATGAGGTGGGCCGCATCCAGAACGACGCCGTGCCCCGCGACGGCTGGGAGATGGCGGCCCTGGCGATCGGCTTGGGCGGTGCGATCGGTGAGCTGTGGGTGCAGGACGGCCTGCTGCTGCTGATGGCCCTCGGCCTCTCCGGCTTCGCCGGCTACCGCCTTTATCTGAAAAACAATTCCGAGAAGCGCCTGCAAGACGCCATCGCTGCCGACGAGCGGGCCATCGATCTGGCCTGCCGCTTCGGCTACAGCCTGCCCAATGCCTACAAGAGCCTGGGCGGCGCCCTGAAGGAGCTGGTGGAGCAGACCCGCAAAAAGAAAAAGCGCGGCTTCTACGAAGACCGGCTAGAGGCGCTGCGCAAGAGTGCTGGTAAGGCCCGCGCCGAGATGGCGCAACAACAGGGGTCCCGTCAATCCGTGAGCAGCGAGAACGTGTATGGCTGAGGCCGTGAGCCCCGAAAAACCCAGCCCCGACCCCAGCCGCCCCCGGCTCAACCTCGACGACAGCCATCAGCTCGCCCTGCTGGCCGCGGAAGCCTGCGACGACCGCAAGGCCGGCGACATCGTGCTGCTGCGGGTGGAGGAGATCTCCTCGATCGCCGACTGGTTCGTGATCGCCACCGGCTTCTCCGATGTGCAGGTGCGCGCCATCGCCCGCTCGGTGGAAGACAAGATCGAGGAGGAAAGCGGCGGCCGCCTGCCCCTGCGCAAAGAGGGCCTCAAGGAAGGGCGCTGGATCCTGCTGGATTACGGCGAGGTGATCGTGCACGCCCTCACCCCCGATGAGCGCAGCTACTACGACCTCGAATCCTTCTGGGGCCACGGCGAGAAGGAGGTGTTTCTAGGGTCGGAATCAGCACCGCCGGCCTGAGGCCGGGCCCCGATGGCCGGCAACGAACCAGCGCGTGATCGGAGCGCACCAAACCTCCGCTCAACGGTGTGTCCGGTGCCGCGGGAGCAACGACCCCTAGAGCAATACAAGGAGCTGCAGGCCAGCTGGTTTTTCGTATGGCCGCATAACGGCGATCGGGGTTTGGCCACGCCGCTGATTCGCGCCTGGCTGATCGTGCTGCCGCTCACCATGCTTGTGGCCAGCGGCAGCGTGCCCCTGCGCCACAACTTGCCCCAGCTGGTGGTAGCGGGTGCGGTGGCGGGCCTGGTGGTGCCGATGTTGCTGCTGGTGCGGCAATGGCTGGGCTGGACCACCCTGCAGCGCCGCTTGATGGCCACCTCGGTGGAATACGAGGAATCGGGCTGGTACGACGGACAGGTTTGGGAGAAGCCGGTGGAGTGGCGCCAACAGGATCTGCTGGTGGCCACCCACGAGGTGAAGCCTGTGCTCTGGCGGCTGCAGCAAGCCATGGCGATCATTGCCGCACTGATGCTGGTGGGGGCGAGCCTCTGTCAGGCTCTTTGAGCGATCGGGCCTGAGCCCTGCATGAGCTTCTCGAGCAGCTTCGGAACCAGCGGACGCCCAAGCGTGCCGCCCCTCGAGGTGCGTCTCACCCGCAATGGCATCCATGAGTCGCTGCACCGGGTGCATGCGGTGGTGTGTGACCAGCGCGGCCGGGTGCTGATGCGCGCCGGCGATCCCCAACAACTCAGCTTCATCCGCTCGGCGCTCAAGCCCTTCCAGGCCCAGGTGTTCGTGAGCAGCGGCGCCGCCGATCAGGGCAACCACGACGACCGCGCCCTGGCGATCGCCTGCGCCTCCCACGCCGGAGAAGCCGAACAGGCCCGTGAAGCCTTCAAGATCCTGTGGAAATCGGATCTCGAAAGCGAGCAATTGCAGTGCCCTACGCCAAAGGGCCGCCAAAGCCCGCTGGAGCACAACTGCTCGGGCAAACACGCCGCCTTCCTGGCCACCTGCAAACGCATGCAGTGGCCGCTGGAGAGCTACCTGCAGCTGGATCACCCCCTGCAGCAGCAGGTGGTCAAGCGGGTGGGCGAACTGCTCGGGATGCCCGCCGCTGAATTGCTGGCCGCCCGCGACGACTGCGGCGCCCCCACCCTGCAGCTACAGCTCTCCCAGATGGCGCTGCTCTTCGCCCACCTGGGCGCCAGCGAGCAGCCGGAACTGGAGCGGTTGAGCCGGGCGATGCTTGCCCACCCCGATCTGGTGGCCGGCGAAGGCCGCTTCGACACGGTGGTGATGCGCAGCGGCCACGGCCAAGTGCTGAGCAAAGGGGGCGCCGAAGGCATCCAGTGCCTCAGCCGCGTGGGCGAAGGCCTGGGCCTCGCCATCAAGGTGGAAGACGGCGCCAGCCGCGCCAAACACGCTGTGGCTCTGCACCTGATGCAACAGCTCGAGTGGCTCACGCCGATGACCCTCGAGGAGCTCGGTCAGCAGTTCCTCCACCCCAACGAAGGCGTGAAGCTTGAGGTGAGCGGCGAACTGCGCTTCGACAACGGTCGCTGAACCCGGCCGGGCCCATCCTTCCGGGGGCTGTCCGCAGGTGCGCCCACATCTGGCGCAATGTGAGCCCACCCATGGACGCCCGTGATTCAGGTGCCTGCGGCGTCGCGCTCGAACTGGGCAGCCGCCGCGAGGGTGGGCTCCACAGCGAACAGGGCTTCGGCGATGGCAGGGCTGATGGTGAACGTGTCGAGCCCTTCAGCCGCAAGGCGGGCCAGATCGCTGGGGGAGCGCAGGCTGGCCACCAGTAGCCGCAGCGGGGCGGCAGCCGGCCCATCGGGATCCTCCCGGTTGAGGGTCTCAACGATCCGCTGCATGCGGGTGAGCTCGGCGTGGCCATCGCGGCCCTGGTCGCTGATGCGGCCGAGGTAGGGAGCGATGTAATCGGCGCCGAGGGCGGAAGCCAGGAGCACCTGGGCGGGTTCGTAGCAGGCGGTGAAGGTGATGGGGCAGCCCTCTGCGATCAAGGCTCCCGCGGCAGCGGCACCGGCGCGGGTGACCGGCAGCTTCACCCAGATGCGGCCTGGAGCGAGCTTCGCCAGGGCGCGACCGCAGGCGAGCAGATCAGTGCCCCAGGCCTGCAGGTGCAGCTCCTGCACCCCCAGCTCCAGGGCCCGAGCCGTGAGCCCGGCGAGATGTTCGAGGTTGCAGGGCTGGGCGGCGCGGCGCAGCAGCGTGGGGTTGGTGGTGACACCGCGGAACAGACCGGAGGGCAGCCATTCAGCCCAGGCGCTGGGATCGGCACTGTCGAGGAGCAGACGCAAGGCCATCGGCGGGGGCGCTGCCGCATCACAGCCACGTACAGCGGATCCCATGCTGCCGTCCATCACGAACACAAGCAGCCCAGACACCCTGCGATGTATAGTTCTTGGGTCGCCGCGGGGTAGAGCAGTCTGGTAGCTCGTCGGGCTCATAACCCGAAGGTCGGTGGTTCAAATCCGCCCCCCGCCACCACACCAAAAGCCCCGGCCATCGCAAGATCGGTCGGGGCTTTTTGATGTTCTGAGATCGCCCCCCTTGCGATTGCTCGTTCGGCGTTCCACTCCGCAAGCCCATGGACAGCGCACCCACCACCACCTCGCTCGCCGACAAAGCCGCCGCCACCCATCCGCTGATCCTCGCGGCAGCACTGGTGTGGCTGAGCGTTGACCTGATCGGTGATGGACTGCTCGCCTTGCGCAGCCTGATCGCGAGCGCAACCAGCGAGCGCACCGCCACACCCTCCTGATGGCCGACGCGATCGTGGTGGGCAGCGGCGCCAGCGGTGGCGTGGCGGCCCTGGCCCTGGCGGAAGCAGGACTGAGGGTCCTGGTGCTCGAAGCCGGCCCCGAGCTCAGCGCCCCGCGGGCCTTTGGCAGCGAACCGGCCAACAGCCTCAAGCGACTGGCCGCCGTGAGCAGCGGGCGCCAGAGCCTGGCCGCCCAGCACCCCGGCTACTGGAAGGCCAACCCCGATCTCTACGTGAACGAGTGGGAGAACCCCTACAGCACCCCAGACGGGCAGCCCTTCCTCTGGACCCGCGGCCGGCAGGTGGGCGGCAAAAGCCTCACCTGGGGCGGCATCACCCTGCGCCTCTCCGACGCTGAATTTCAAGCCGCGGAGCGCGATGGCCATGGTGCGAGCTGGCCGATCCGCCATGCCGATCTCGCCCCTTACTACACACGCCTCGAAGCACTGCTGCAGATCCATGGCCAGTGCGATGGCCTGCCGCAACTGCCCGACCCCAGCGGCGCCCCCAAGCCCGCCCTGGCGCTCACCCCGGCTGAACAGCATCTCCAGCGCTGCATCCAGCGCGATCTGGATTTACCCCTGATTCCCTCGCGGGGCTTTGCGCTGCGCCGCCCCGCCGATGGTCCCTGGCCGCGCTCCTGCTCCCAGGGCGGAGCCCTGAAGGCGGCTCTTGCCACGGGGCGGGTGCAGCTGCAGAGCGAGGCGGTGGTGAGCCACGTGCAGGTGGATCCGCGCAGCGGGCGGGCCACCGGGGTTGAGTGGATCCACGGGCGCACCCGGCAGCGCCAGCGCAGCGAAGCGCCGCTAGTGGTGCTCTGCGCCTCCACGATCGAGAGCCTGCGGCTGCTGCTCCATTCCCAACAGGTGGGCGGTCTTGAGGAGGTGAGCGGCCTGCTGGGGCAGGGGCTGATGGATCACGTGTCGGCCAGTTGCTTCTTTGCACTGCCGGAGCAGCCAACACCGGGCGCCACGGAACTCTCGGGGGCCGGCAGCTGCTTCATCCCCAACACCGTGAACCTCGGCACACCCGGGAGCGACACCACCTCCTTTCGGCGCGGCTACGGCCTCTGGTGCGGCATCCAGCGCTTCGACCCTCCGCAACTGCTCAAGCGGCAACGCAACGCCGCCGTGGGCTTCCTGATCGGCCATGGCGAGGTGCTCAGCCGCCCGGAGAACGGCGTGAGCCTCCACGGCGAGCGCACGGATGCCTGGGGCATCCCCATCGCCCATATCCACTGCCGCTGGAGCGCCAACGAGCAGCGGATGGTGGAGCACATGCAGGCGCGTATGCAGGCGGTGGTGGACAGCGCAGGCGGCCGGATCGCGCCGCTGGCGGATCTGTTTGTGATGCCGCTGATCGAGCCGCTGGTGCGCGGCAGCCTGGCGATGGCGCCCGGTGCCGCACCACCCGGCTACTACATCCACGAGCTGGGGGGCGCCCCGATGGCCGCCAGCGAAGCGCAAGGGGTGCTCAACCACTGGAACCAGCTCTGGCGCACCCCCAACCTGCTGGTGTGCGACGGCAGCGCCTGGCCGAGCGCCGGCTGGCAGAGCCCCACGCTCACCACCATGGCCCTGAGCTGGCGCGCCTGCGCCCATGCCGCTGAGGCCCTGAAACGCGGTGAGCTTTAGCTGACGGAGCCCGTGGTTTGGTTGCAACCACCACATCGGTGGTGTTTGGCACCCCGCACACTATGCAGGCGACCTTTCAACGGGTCGGGCAAGGGAGAAACACCAGGCGGGAGCTCGGCACTCCCGCTTTTTTGTGTGCTGCGATCCGACGCAGATCACTCGCCGGGCTTCATGAATAGGCCATTGAGATAGTGCTGCGCCACGCAGCGATCGCCGCAACCGTTTTGAAACAGAAACCCGGCCAGGGCGGAGGTGATCACGCGGTATTGATCCCACTCGGGGCGGCTGCTGAGAAACGCGCGCATGCCGTCAAACAGGGCTTCAGGCACCTCGGCCTCCAGGCTGATGCGGGCAGCACCGGTGGCGTCGTCCTGCTCGAGGCAACGGCTGAGGTGGTCGCGGGCGCCCGCTGCCTGGGCTGGCTCCAGTTGCACCTGCTGCTCCGGCTCCAAGCGATCTCCATGCGTCGGTGCTGCCATCAATCCACACCGGAGCGGGCCGCGTCAAAGGGGCAGATGCAGCTCAAAACCACCCCGAGACGCAGCGAGACAGCCCGCCGCAGCAGCTCCCCGCAGCGCCGCACCGACGAGCGGCTAACGCGCTCTAGCCATGGGCGCAAGGCTGTCAAGCGCAACCTGAACGAAATGGCGCAATCCCCAGAGGAGCGCTCTCACAAGCCGGGAGCGCCCAGCGCCTGTGGAAAACAGCAGCTCGGACTGGGGAAAAGGCGGCAACCTTGGGGAAACCCCGAAACGATCAGCAGGGCTTATGGCTGCGTGTCTCGTGCGACCAGCCCGCAACCGAGACGGTTGAGCCGCTCAAACCCCCCGGTTGTCTTCCGGTTTCGGCCGCGGTTTGTAAAGCGTGCGCGGTCCGAGCGGGTGATCGGCATGGGGATACGGCGCATGGGTGTGGCCGTGGTCATGCGCGTGGTCGTGATGGCCATGGTCGTGGCTGTGGTCATGCCCATGGCTATGCCCCAGCGGAATCGGGATGCCATCGGGCTGACAGGCCCCCGTGCACTCGTGCTCGCAGAGCGTGCAGGCCTCCACCAGGCCCTCCACGTGGTGGTGGTGGCTTTGCTGGGGGGCACCTACCTCGGTTTCAAAGCCAAGCACCTGGGCGCGGTATTTGCAGAGGGAGCAGTTCATCTGCGTCTCACCGCGCACCACCTCCTGCACCCGCTCCAGGAAGGTGTTGATCACCAGCGGGTGATCACCGAGGTAGCTGGCCTCCACAAACTCCAGCTCCGGGTGATCCGATGCCACCAACTGCGTGTGCTGGCGGATGCGACTCACCAACACCCCCGAGAAGAGGAAGTAAGGGAACACCACGATGCGGCGAAAGCCGAGCTTCACGGCATGGCGCAGGCCGGGTTCCACCAGCGGGAAGGTGACCCCCGAATACACGGTTTCACCCCAGCCAAACCCGAAGCCCTCGACCAACATCCGCGCCACCTTTGACACGTTGGAGTTGGCATCGGGATCCGACGAACCGCGCCCCACAACCACCAGCAGCGTGTCGCTGAGGGGCACCGGCGCTTCCCCACGGCCCACCGCGGCGGCATCAGAGGCATTGAGGGCCTCGCGAATCCGGGCGCCGGCGGCCTGAATCATGCTCAGGTCGACCCCCAGCTCGCGGCCGTAATCGATCCGCAAACCCGATTCAGCGCTGAAGGTATTGAGCACCGAGGGGATGTCGTTTTTGGCGTGGCCGGCGGCGAACAACATTCCCGGCACCGCCAGGACCCGCTTCACGCCTTGCGCCTGCAGACTCTCGAGGCCATCGCGCAGGATCGGCCGCGCAAACTCCAGATAGCCGTATTCCACCGGCACCCCGGGCAGCTTGGACCGCAAACCCTCCGCCAGCTGCGCAAACTCACCCACCGCCTGCCGGTTTCGGCTGCCGTGGCCGCAGATCAACACCCCGATCGGGCCGCCCTCAATGGCGCTAAGACCAGCATCGACATGAAGCTGCGGCGCGGGGTTGCTCATGGGAACACATTCCTGAACCGACCCTATCGGCACAACACAATCCAGCCCTGATCAGTCCAGGAAGAGCCACCACCTAGGGTGCCTCCAAACAATCAATCCACCCGTGCAGAAAGGAGAAAGCAACCGCGCCGGTGAACTGAAGGAGCTGGGCTGGAGCGCTGAAGACGTGCGCCGCTACGAGGAGCTGTGGGAATACCGCCAGCGCTGGGGCGCGATCAACCTGGAGCGGGAAGACCGCCAGTTCCTGCGCAAGGCCGAAGCCGCCCTGCCCAAGATCGTGGCCAAGGGCTCTGAGAAGAAACGCACCCAAGACAAGTCGCACTACCGCTGGCTGGCCTTCTACCTCGAGGCGATGCAATCTGCGCCGCTGAGCGAAGGAGAAGTGGGCGCTTGGCCCATCGTGCTGCAGGAGGAGCTGCGCACCATCGATTACTACGAGCCGGTGCTGGGCCTGCCCGACACGCTCAAGGCCAAGGAGCTGCTGCCGATTCGCGAGCAACTGGTGGCCCAGGCCGCAGCCAGCGGCCGCACTGCCAGCTTCGATTTCGTGGCACCGCTCGAAGAGCTCAAGCAGCGCGAGAAAACCAGCTGGAAACCCCTGCGCGGCGACGGCAACACCGACACCAGCTACCCAGTGCTCAGCGCTGATGCTGCTGAGGCCTTCCGCCAGGAAGCCCGTGCGCGCATCACCACTGCGATCCGCGAGCTGTTCCCCTCGCTGAAGGACACCGATAAGCCAGAGCCCCCGGCCGACTGGATGCCCTGAGGCTCAGTGCCCCGCCGCCAGCTCCCCGCCGCGGCCACCTGCCTCTTCGGCAACACCGATGAGCGCGAACAGGTTGGTGCTCTCGGTATTGAGGTTCACCACCTCCACCGAGCTCCCTCCAAGCTTGAGGCGGCGAATCACCTGGTCGAGGGCGGTGACACCGCTCTGATCCCAGATGTGGGCCTCCGCCATATCGATCGACACCCGGGCCGGGTGCTCATGCAGCTCAAAGCCCTGGCGGAAGTAGATGCTGCTCACGAAAAACAGCTGCCCGCGCACCCGGTAGAGCCGGTGATCCGGCGCCAGCTCCTCGCTGCTCACCTCGATCACCTTGGCCACCTTGCGGCTGAACAGGATGCCGGCCAAGGCCACACCGGAGATCAGACCCACCGCCAGGTTGTGGGTCAGCACGGTCACCACCACGGTGAGCAGCATCACGGCCGTGTCGCTCTTGGGGATGCGGCGGATGCCACTGATCGAGCCCCAGTTGGCGGTGTTGATCGCAATCATGATCATCACGCCCACGAGCGTGGCCATCGGGATCTGATTCACCCACTGGCTGGCCAACAGGATCATCGCCAGCAGGCTCACGCCTGAGGTGAGCGTGGAGAGGCGGGTGCGGCCGCCGTAGCCCACATTCATCACCGACTGACCCACCAACGCACAGCCGGCCATGCCGCCGAACAGCGAACTCACGATGTTGCCGATGCCCTGGCCGCGCGCTTCGGCGTTCTTGTGGCTGGAGCTGTCGGTGATGTCGTCGAGGATGTCTTGGGTGAGGAAGGTTTCCATCAGGCCCACCAGCGAGATCGCCAGGGCCGTGGGCAGGATCAGCCCGAGGGTTTCGAAGTTGAACGGCACCTGGGGCAGACCCAGCTGCGGCAGACCATCCGGCAGGGTGCCAAGGCTGGCCACCGTGGGCAAATCCAGCCCGAGCTGGATCGAGAGCCCCGTGGTGATCAGGATCGCCACCAGCGCCGACGGCACAGCGGTGGTGAAGCGCGGCAGCAGATAGATGATCACCAGGGTGAGCGCCATCAAGCCCCACACCGCCGGCAGCTGAGCGCCAGACACCACCACCTTTTCGGGGTGGAACACATCCAGGCCCAGCTGGGGCAGCTGTGCCAGAAAGATCAGGATCGCCAGCGCATTCACGAATCCCGCCATCACCGGCTGCGGCACGAACCGCATCTGGTGCGCCAGGCGCAGATAGCCCCAGGCAATTTGCAGCACGCCGGTGAGGATGCCCGCCGCGAGCAGGTACTGCAGGCCCATGCCCTCACCCAGGCCGTTGCCCTGCTGCACCAAGCCCGTCATCAACAGGGCGGTGGAGCCGGTGGCGGAGGTGATCATCGCGGTGCGGCCACCCACGATCGCGAGCGTCACCGACAGCAGAAACGCCCCGAACAGGCCCACCCGCGGATCCACGCCGGCGATGCCCGAGAAGGCGATCGCCTCCGGGATCATCGCGAAGGCCACCACCAATCCTGAGAGGATGTCGCGGTGGGGCCGGTCCCACCATTGCTTGAGGGAAACCATCAACGCATCACCACGCCCGCTGGCCGGACCCTATCAGTGAGCACCGATCACCCCAACCGGCCTGATCTCAACGCAGCAACCGCAGCCACGCCCACCAGATCAGCGCTATGGGCACCAAGGCCAGCGCCAACACCTGCAGGCTCTGCAGCTGTTCTGGGTTCACGGCACTGGGCAGGGCTGGGAGTTGATCAGCAGCAGCCCAAGCAGTCCGCATTGCAGGCGGGTGAGATCGTCGAGGGCCACCTCCACATCGGAAGCAAACCCGGGATTTGAGGTGGATTCGGCCGCCGCCGGGGGCGGCTCCAGCGGCGGCGGCAGCGGTTCGGCCATGGCCGCCGGAGCAGCAACCAGCAGGAAACAACTGAGCAGTAGAGCTTTCATCCGAGTAGAGCCTCTCCTTCGGGCTTAGCCCAAGGGGCCTGTCGTGGCCGGCAAATGACCGGTTTTCACCCAGATCGTGCAGCCGGCTTCACTCCAGGGGCGGTGCACGCTGCCCGGTGGATTGCGCAACCAACTGCCGGCGGGATAGATGCCGTGCTCGTCTTGAAACACGCCCTCGATCACGAAGATCTCCTCGCCGCCGGGATGGCTGTGGGCCTGGAACTGGGTGCCGGGCGCCCAGCGCACCAGCGCCACCTGCTCACTGCCAAAGCCATGCAAGGGCAGCACCTCGAGCCCCTTCACCAGGCCCGGATGCCAGGCGGCCGATCGCGTGTCGATCACCACCCGCTGCCGATCGTCGGGATGCATCTGCTGGAGCTTCACCAACAGAGTGCAGCCCTCGCGGCTACCGGGGGCGTGGGCCGAGCCGGGTGGATTGCGCAGATAGGTGCCCGCTGGGTAGGTGCCTTGCTCATCCGCCAGCGTGCCCTTGAGCACGAGGAGTTCCTCGCCGCCGCCGTGGCTGTGCTGGGCGAACTGGCTGCCCGGGGCGTAGCGCACCACTGAGGTGGCTCGGGCCACCTCACCGCCGAGGCGCTCCAACAGGCGCCGCTCCACCCCGGGCGCTGGCGAGGCCGCCCAAGGCAAGGCGGCGCTATTCACCGCCACCGCTTCACGCCAATCGCCATGGAGCGCAAGAACGGGCTGCTGCTGCGTCTTGGCCCCGCTCATCCGTTCTCACGCACCCGCTTCACCGCCAAGCCCGCCTCCGTGGCGCTCACCCCAGCCAACAGCAACAGGCCGATCAAGCCCACCAGCTGGTTCTGCGCTTCGGCGGCGGCATCGGCGTCCTGCCCCAGCAGCGCCCCGGCCACAAACCACGCCGTGGCAATCGCTGAGGTGATCCAGTAGGCCCTCCAGCGGCGTTGGTAGAGGTAGCCGGCACCCAGGCCTGGCACCACATTCAGCAGCACCGCCACCCAACCGGCCGAGGCGGCAAGGATCTGCTCACGGGTGGGCGTCATGGCGGAGGCGGCACGGGAGCGCACTCTGGCGCGCTGGGCCAGGGGTTAGGGATGTGGACATGGAACAAGCCTTTCCATTGCGCCACGCCCGTTCATCACAAGCAACCGCAGGCTGGTTGGCGGCCCTGGTGGCCGTAGCGAGTGCGCTCAGCGCCTGCAGCCGGGCCAGCCAGCCGCGACTCTCCATCGAGGAGCAGCTGACGATCTGCCGCCGGCATGAACGCTTGGAGATCAGCCGAGCCGAGGCGGTGCACCTGCTCGGCTTGCCTCCTCTGAAAGCCGACGAAGCGGGCGGTGGGATCGCGGGCTGGCTTACCTATTGCCGCGAATTACAAGCGCGCCAGCGGTGATGAGCTGATCGCAGAGCTGATCGCAACACACACATCAAAAACCCCTGAGCGATTCGCCCAGGGGTCATGAAGCAATCAATCGTGAAATCGTGGTCGTTCGCTGGGCGAAGCTGCTGGCGTTGGCGCCTGGGGCCGAACGTTCCAGGTGCGGGCTGTTTGGGTCTCCTGGGGCACCTAGCGCGGTGCAAACGGAGTGTCGATCAGTCAGGCGCACAGGCGGAGGCGGCGATTCATGCCATTCCTCCTCATGCCCAGCTGAACGACCTGCCCACGGTTGGGTGAAGACTGTTGGAGCAGGGGCCTTCAGTCAGCGTGCTTCTGACAGGTAGCGGGGTGGCGTGTCGTCCATCCGGGCGCCTCCTTGGTTGATGCACACACCATCGCGCCGCCCAAGGGCGCCGCGCAATCGGGATTTACACGCATTGCCTTGAGGCCCGAGCGGGGGCAGGTTGGGTTGTTTGGCGAGCTCGAGATCCTCGGGGGGCTCCATGGGCAAGCCGGGTTGCTGCCGAATACACCTCAATCGCCGCTGGACAGCGCCTCAGACGCTGGCCTGGATCCACTCCTGCAGCAGCTGCTGCGGATCCACACCCTCGAGCAGTTCATCGGGAATGACGGCCACGCGGCGCAGTTGCGGCACCTGCGTGCGCACCTGGGCGATGGCGTGCTCGGGATCCATCGCCCGCACCGGCTGGATGCTGCAGCGCTCCTGATCGCAGAAGAACACGGAAAACGCTGTCACGGATGGGCTCCGACCGGTGAATGGGGTGGGCTGCGGTGTGAGGAGTGCAGCCCGATGCCCGCTGTGAAGACAAACCAGGGGGTGATGACCACGCCTGGCCCGTGAAACGAGCACCGCTCGGTCATGGCTCAGGTGGGTGGTGCCATGCAACAAACAAAAGCACGGCACGGCTGGGCTCACCGGCGTTGCTGATCCCGAGCCCAGATTCTCTCCAGGCTCCGCTTGAACTCCTGCTCATGCATCGGCCTGGCCAGGCGCCTGCCTCGCAGCGTGCTGCTGATCCACCAGACCTGCAAACCACCAAAGACCAGAGCAAATAGGCCCAACTGCACGGTGCCTGCGTTCAGATGGTCCATCACGACACGGCGGTTGAACGCGCTGCAGGCGCGGGCTCCAGCGGCACATCATGAAGCGCCGGGGGCCTCTTACTCCAAGTTGCTGATCGGCTCTCGAGGCTCAACAACTGGCAGCCCCACCTTTGAGTCGCCACCAGAGCACAAGGCCGCGCAAGGCGGCCGACACGGTCACCACAAAACGCATTAAGCTTCGTAACGAATGCTTGACCGCCATGGCCAGCTCTGACTTCAAGATCCCTTACCAGCGCACGGGCTTTGTCCCCTTTGCTGAATCCCTCAATGGCCGCCTGGCCATGCTTGGGTTCGTGATCGCCATCGCCACCGAGGCGCTGAGCGGCAAGGGCATCCTCGGCCAGCTGGGTCTGGGCTGATGAACCTGATGATTCCCGCTCTGCTGATCACGGCCTGGCTGGTCACAGCCCTTGTTGACCGCACCGCAGCCTGAGCGGATGGAACGCTCCGACCTGCTGATTGCGTTTCTTGCGTTCGGTGCGGCGGTGTCATGCCTGGGAGCTTGGCTTTGGTCGAGCCTCGGGCAAACAGGGCGCTGACGTATTGATCAGTGGGTCATCCAACTTGTTCAACGTTCAAGCAAGACACTGCTCCTCACCATGAAAGAGACCTCTCTCAGCCGGCAATTCGCGATTGCGATGCAAGAGCGTGCCATCGAGAGCTGCGATGACATCGAACAGCTGCGATCCGTCGCCAAAACCCTGTTACGGGCCTGGCAGATGCAAGCGGCGTTCACCGAGGACTATGCGGCCCAACTGATGCATCTCACCCCACCGCCCTATAAGCGAGTGAGTGAAGTCAAGCCAGCATTGGAGTAGTAGCGCAGGTGACTGCCACAGAAGCGTGAAATCAGACTGATCGAGCCGCTATTGAGGCGAGCTACACCGCATCGAGCACAAAGCGATAGCGCACATCGCCGCGGCGCAAGCGTTCAATCGCCTCATTGATGCGGTCCATTGGCAAACGCTCCACCTGAGGGCGAATGTCATGACGCACGCAGAAATCCACCATCTTCAACAAGCTCGCCGGTGAGGATGTAGGGCTGCCAGTGATCGAGCGCCGCGCCGTGATCAGATCATTCGCATTGACCTGAATCGGATCGAGCACAACACCGAGCTGATGCAGGCGACCTCGCGGGGCCAGAGCCCCCATCACCGCACCCCAATCGAGAGCAGGATTCACCGTATTGATCACGAGATCAAACCGACCAGCCAGATCAGGGAGGCGCTCGAGCAATTGCACATGATGAGCACCAAAGCGCTTGGCTTCCTCCGCCTTGCTGAGGTTGGTGGTGAGAGCGGTGACTTCACAGCCCCAGGCCCGCGCGAATTGCAGAGCCATATGACCCAGCCCGCCGATCCCAATCACGGCCACGTGCGCCGTTGGTGACACCGCCTCATCGATCAACGGCGCAAACACCGTGATCCCACCGCAGAACAGCGGACCAGCCGCAGCTGGATCCATCCCCTCCGGCAGAGGAATCGCCCAGTCCTGACGGGCGGTGACGTGGCTGGCAAAGCCACCCTGACGGCCCACGATCGTGGCCTCCAGCGACCCACAGAGGTTGCCGGTGCCGCCCAGGCACTGGGGGCAATGGCAGCAGCTGCCGCTGATCCAGCCCAGACCGCGCAGCTGACCGATCACGCCGGGGTCAACACCCTCACCAACGCGAACGACCCGACCCACCACCTCATGGCCGGGGACCAATGGGTAGTCGCTGATCCCCCAATGGTTGTCGAGCATCGAGAGGTCGCTGTGGCAGAGGCCGCAGTGCAGCACCTCCATCACCAGCTCATTGGCGGACGGCTCGAGCATCGGGCGCTCAGCGCGCTCGAGCCGTCCGCCTGCTTCCTGAGCCTGCCAGACAGTGATTGACACAACGCAACGGCATCACATCTTCTTTCTACAAGCCTCAGGCCCCATGGCGCCACTGGGGCAGCGAAGATAACTCCAAGATCTCAGCTGAGCAGAAATCCTCTTGCTTTTCTTTGGCAAGCCGGCCTAGAGCACAAACAGAAGACTGCAGAGCGGAGGCCCACGTGGATATCCATGACGAGCGGAGATCTGAGGCCCGTTCAACGTTGCATCGCACCTGGAATGTCAGCGTCGACAGCGCGGTGTTCGGCTCACGTTGTGCCCAGGTGCTCGATTACAGCCCATCGGGCATCAAGCTCTCACTGGCAACCGTGAGTGGGCTGGAACCTGGGATGCAGCTGGCGATCCATCATCCCGGCACGCGTTGCTCCTATCTGGCAACCGTTGCTTGGTGCCGCCAGCAACAGCGAACAACCACCATTGGTGCTGAACTCATCGAAATAGCTGCAGGCCTGCGTCAGGCTTGCTGAAGGCAACTCTTCACAACCAAGCTGCGAGATTGCGCGACTGTTGATCTCAACAAGAAAAAGCAGGGCCTCAAACCCTGCCTCATCTCCCGTGGAGCATGACGCCCTCATCACCACACTACCGAACGCCATCAGAAACACTGCCTCAAAGAGCCAAAACAGCGGAATGTCTCCAGGCCTGATGATGACGCGCTTCTACTACATGCCCTGAATTGGCTTTGAACGGCAGACACCACCCCCCCCCCGAGCAACGTCAGAGGGTCAAGGATTCATCAACATTCCAATGGCGTTCGTTAGGCGAAGCTGCTGGCGTTGGCACCTAGGGCCGAACGTTCCAGGTGTGAGCGCTTGGTTCTCCTGGGGCACCTGCAGCGGTGCAAACGGAGTGTCAATCAGTCAGGGGCACGAGATGAAAGCCAGCGGCTGGGTAAAAACTGTTGGAGCAGGGGCCTGAGGTCAGCGTGCTTCTTGCTGGTGGCGCGGTGGCGTGTCGTCCATCCGGGCCCTCCTTGGTTGATACATACAGACTCGCCCCGTCCATGGCACCAGGCAAGCGGGAGTGACACGCATTGCTTTTGACGCCGGGCAGGAGCAGGTTGGGTTGTGTGATCTCATGACTGCTCAGGATGTCTAGGGCCTCCATTGGCATGCCGATGCTCCCCCTACGGCTCACCGCCGGTGATGACCTCCGCCTCTGCTTAGAGGAGGTCATTACTGCCGCTGCTTTACCAGGCGCATTTGTGGTGAGTGGTATCGGCTCGTTGACCGTGGCGATGTTGCGCTACGCCGGCACTGAACAGATCAAACAGATCGAGGCAGATCTAGAGCTGCTCAGCCTGGCCGGTTCGATCAGTGACGATAGCGCCCATCTGCACGCCGTTGTTGCAGATGCCCAGGGCCGGGTGATGGGCGGGCACCTTTGCCACGGTTCATTGGTGCGCACCACCGCGGAACTCCTGCTCGCTGTGGTACCAGCAGAGCAACGCCTCCGCCGAAGCCATGACGCCGCCACCGGGTACGACGAACTGGTGATCGGCCGAACCGCCTCATCGGGGAACCCGGTGTTCAATCAAAAGCCCCCGAGCAACGCCGGGGAGACATGGGTCAATCACGTCGAATGAAGAGCTTGGTCTCGATCGAAGCTGTTGCTGTTGGCGGCTAGGGCCAAAAGCTCCAGATTTGTGCGCTTAGCCGCCTGGGAGGCCTGGTTCACCAAACGGATCGTCGCAGCAGGGCACCAAGACAGAGCCGACGAGAACCGTTATCATTTTCAGGCCTGGGCTCGATCTGGCTCGCCCCCTCGATTGATATGAGGACCATGAACCTGTTCCAGAAGCTTCTTCTGGCGCCTGCTGCCTTAGGACTGATCGCTCCTCTGGCTGTTGGCGCCAACCGGCCTGCATCCGCCGCTGATCTCAACATCGCTGGCGTCAGCCAGTACGGCGCCAGTGCATCACGCAACAGCCTGGAGCAGGTGACTTCGATCACCCAGTTCTCCGACCTGCAGCCCACCGACTGGGCTTATCAGGCTCTGAGCAACCTGATCGAGCGCTACGGCTGTGTGGCCGGCTACCCCAACGGCACCTACCGCGGCAGCCGTGCGATGACCCGCTTTGAAGCGGCCGCCCTGCTGAACGCTTGCC
>NZ_JAHRXJ010000005.1 GCF_019104765.1 Synechococcus sp. HK05
CTGGGCTTATCAGGCTCTGAGCAACCTGATCGAGCGCTACGGCTGTGTGGCCGGCTACCCCAACGGCACCTACCGCGGCAGCCGTGCGATGACCCGCTTTGAAGCGGCCGCCCTGCTGAACGCTTGCCTCGACCGGATCACCGAAGTGACCGACGAGCTGAAGCGCCTGATGAAGGAGTTCGAACAGGAACTCGCCGTTCTGAAGGGCCGCGTGGATGGCCTCGAGGCCAAGGTTGCTGAGCTGGAAGCGACCCAGTTCTCCACCACCACCAAGCTCTCAGGCCTCGCCACCTTCGTGCTCGGTGCCAACAACTTCAGCGGCAACGCCAACAACGTGGTGCAAGCCAACAAGGCAACCTTCGGGGCCACCACGTTCAACTACGACGTGCAGCTGAACTTCGACACCAGCTTCACCGGGAACGATCTGCTGCGCACAACCCTGCGTAGTGGCAACTTTGATGGAGATAGCAACAGCTTTGGTGGCGCCGGTCCCAGCGGTCTCTCGCAGCTGGAAGTGGCCTTTCAGGAGGAAGCGGGACCCAATCTCCTGAGCATCGATCGCCTCTTCTATCAATTCCCCCTGGGCGACTTCACCTTCACCCTCGGTGGCCGGGTGGGCCAGGAGGACATGCTCGCGATCTGGCCGAGTGTGTACCCGGCTGAAACGGTGCTCGACGTGCTCACCCTCGGCGGTGCACCGGGGGCCTACAACAAGAACCTCGGAGCCGGCGCCGGCGTCTGGTGGCAGAAGAATGGCTTTGCCATCAGTGCCAACTACGTGGCAGCCAATGGCAGCAACGGCAATCCCAACGACGGTGGCATCGCCACCGATGGCGCCGGTGGCACTGGCACCGTGCAGATTGGCTACACGGCTGAGCAGTGGGGGCTTGTGGCCACCTACTCCTATATCCAGAACGCCAACGAGCTGTTTGTTTATGCCACCAACTTCACCTTCGACAGCTTCAGCAATCCAGGCGACACCTCGGCCTTCGGCCTGAGCGCCTACTGGCAGCCAGCTGAGAGCGGCTGGATCCCCTCGATCAGCGCTGGCTGGGGCATCAACAGCACCAACTACAACAGCACGGTCAACGATCAGGGCCTGGTGAGCACCAGCCAATCCTGGAGTGTGGGCCTGCAATGGGAGGATGCCTTCCTCAAAGGCAACGCCCTCGGTATGGCTGTGGGCCAGGCACCATTCGCCACAAGCCTCAAGGGTGGCGACACCCCCAACGACGGCAATTATGTGTGGGAGTGGTGGTACAAATTCCAGGTGACCGACAACATCGCCGTGACTCCGGCGTTGTTTTATCTGAGTCGGCCCCTGGGCGGGGAAACGCCTGAGGGGCGCAGCTTCCAGCAGCTGGGCGGGCTGATCAAGACCAGCTTCCGCTTCTGATCCTCAGTGGTCAGGCGCGGGATGGTGCTCACAGGGCATCCATAACGAGCCCATCGCATGGGCACCGTTGCAACCGAGCTGCCTGGCCTTCTCCAGAGCCATCTCTTTGCTGGGGTAGGCCATCAACTGCTCCTTGGGCGGAGCGCTGCTCTGGTGCCGATGAGCATTGCCTGGGCTGAGCGACCAGATGCCCATGGCGTTAACACCAGCCACCACAACCCCCATTCCCACCACGCAGGCATTCACCACGCCCATCCCCACCACACCGAGGCTGAGCACTCCCATCGGCACCACACCGATGCTCACCACGCCCATCGGCACCACGCCAATGGAGATGATCCCCAGCGGTGCAATACCAACCGCAACCAGCTTGGGTGATTCACCACAACCAGACATCGCTCTTGCTCAGTGATGGGTTGATGAGGTGCTGTCCTGCCCGTGCTTCCCGCAGGGCATCCATTGCTGTCCCATCGGATGGGCGCCAGTGCAGTGGAAGTGCTTCCTGGCTGCTTCTTCAGCTTCCGCTTTCGTGGCGTACAGGGCCGGCACCCCGGCGGGGTTGGCATACACAGCCGCACCACAGAGCGGGGCTACGGCGGTGATGGCGATAAGGCTCAGCCGTCGCTGAACGCTGCACAACGCTGGGCGAGGAGACATGAGGACAACCAGGCCGGACGAGCTCACAACGTAAGCCAAGTCTCCAGTAAAGAAGGCTGAGAAGAGGGTTGATGTGCACGGATCGCCACACGCCACCACCACCTATGCTCAACAAAGCTTCCCGTAACAGGAAGGTTGCGTCATGGATGCTCCCGCCCTGCGCATCGGCCAGGTAGCCCAGGCGAGCGGCCTGCCTGTGAAAACGGTGCGCTTCTACAGTGACGAAGGCCTGATCCACACGGCGGGGCGCTCCATCGGCGGCTACAGGCTGTTTGATCCCGGTGTGGTGGCTGAACTGGAACTGATCCGCGCTCTGCGAGCGATGGATGTTCCACTGCCCGAACTACGCCGCATCCTCGATGTTCGCCGTTCAGGTCATTGCAACTGCACGACACTCAAGCACAACATTGAGACGCGCATCGCGTCGATTGATCACCGCCTAGAGGAGCTTTCAGCGATGAAAGGAGAACTGACACAACTCCTGAACAGCTGGCAGGACTGCGGCGGCATCAAAGAGGGATAAACAGCCTTCTATCCCGGTCAATCCGACTGAATCAGGAAAGCAATACATCTAATCAAGCACTCAGGGGCAGACACCAAAACCCCCGAGCAGAGCCCGAGGGTCAAGGGTTAATCAACATTCCAATGGCGTTCGTTAGGCGAAGCTGCTGGCGTTGGCACCTGGGGCCGAACGTTCCAGGTGTGAGCGATTGGTTCTCCTGGGGCACCTGTGGCGGTGCATGCGGAGTGTCGATCAGTCAGGCGCACGAGGTGAGAGCCAGCGACTGGGCTGCTCTCTTGCCCGGCTAAACGACCCGCCCACGGTTGGGTGAAGACTGTTGGAGCAGGGGCCTGCAGTCAGCGTTGCTTCTACTGGTACTGCGGTGGGGTGTCAGCCATCGGTGGCTCCTCCCTTGGTTGATGGCTGCAGCATCGCCACTCCACATGGGCTTAGGCAATCAGCCATTACACGCATTGCCTCGCACGCCAGGGGCGACGAGATTGGTTGGTTTGGCGGTTCCCCTCACCGCTGGAACACCATCCGCGGTGGTTGCGGCGGCTGCCATTGCGCGGCGCATAGTGCCCAGCCCTCAGCTCGGCGTTGGCGCCACAGCTCCAGGGCCTGCTCACGGCTGAGCCGTTAACGCCGCTTGAGCAGTGGTGCCTAACAGCCACTCACCGCTCGTTACCTCCAGCTCCTGCCGCCACCGGTCCCACAACACCACCGGCTTGAAATGCAGCACCCGCCGGCCATCGCTCAGCCAGCGTTCCGCCGGTGTGGCCGGGATTTTGGTTTTGCGCTGACTGACGTGCACGGCCGCCCCAGCCTCAGCCCACCTCCGGCGCCCAGCCCCGCTGGCGGGTCATGTCATCCGTCCAGCCCTGGCAGCGGCGGATCAGGTGCTCGCCCTGGGCAATCAGGCCCTGATGCAGCTGGCAGGTGAGCAGGGGAATGCACTCCGCTCCGGCGTGATGGCGGAACCAGTGGCAGGTCATGCACACCTTGCGGCTACGACTGGAGCGCAGCACTCCCTCATCGAGATAGGACCAGGCCTCGCAGTCACCTTGGGCTGCAGGCATTCCAGCGCGGATTGACCTGGATTGAGACAGAGCCACCACCAACCCCTTACATGCGTACACCTGTACTAGCAGGGGTTGGGCTGGTTGTCGCGTTTGCTGGGGTTGCCTTCAACAAAGGAGCCCCGGGCCATGGGCGCCCGGGGCCTTTGGAACCAGTGAGCCCTTGGCAGCCCACTGCCCCACGGTCATGGCTCAGATCTGCAGCAAGGTGCAAGGGTTGCCTGAACCCTTCAGAGTTTCTACGAATTTCATCGGACCCAATTCGCCCAGATGGCATTGCACCAAAAACCCTGAAAACCAAGTAGCTGAAAGGGTTCCAGCGAAGGTGTCCCGAGAACAGTCCATTGAGCCTTCGAGGGCCAGCTCCGCAAGGACGATCAGCCCTTGATTCGCAGCGTCATCAATGCGAGCGCGTCAACGAACGACACCAAAAGGCTCCGAGCCCGAAGCGGTAGCTACCATAGGTAGACACCAGGCGGAGCGATGGGCCATGGACACGGCGAAGCTGTTCTCCTCGGGCCGCAGTCAGGCCGTGAGGCTGCCCAAGGACTATCGATTCCAGGGCAACGAGGTCGCTGTCAAGCACTTCGGCAATGGGGTGCTGCTCCTCCCTTTGGATGATCCATGGGCAACCCTGGAGGCTGGTCTGGCCAGCTTTGAGCCTGGCTTTGTGCTCGAGCGCCAGCAGCCCGAGGAACAACAGCGGGACGCCATCCAGCCGTGATTCTGCTCGATACCAACATCTGTATCCACGTCATCAACGACAGACCGCCGGCGGTTCTGGCGCGATTCCGGCAGTACCGGATGGGCGAGATCGGCGTCTGCAGCGTGGTTGCCGCCGAGCTGGCCTATGGCGTTGCCAAGAGCGGTTCTGAGCGCAACCGTCGCGCCCTGGAGATGTTTCTGGCTCCGCTCGCGATTCTGAGTTTCGATGAGAGAGCGCTCTGGGTCTATGGCGACTTGCGGGCTGAGCTGGAGCGCAAGGGCACCCCGATCGGCGCACTCGACACGATGATCGCGGCCCACGCGCTCAGCCGGCAGTGCACATTGGTGACGAACAACACCCGTGAATTCGCCAGGGTGCCGGGGCTGGCCCTGGAGAACTGGGTTCAGCCCTCCTGATCAGCAGGGTCCGCTTGCGCACGGCTGAGCCGGTCCGCCAGCGCCAGGCACTGGTCCATCTCCCGCCAGAGCAGCTCGCGGCGTTCGGCCGTTACGGAGAAGGAGCGGTGATGCAGATCACGGCCGAGGTAGCGGAGGGCATCGCAGATGCGCCGCCAGTCATCAGGGCTCAGCTGCTCGGTGGAAAGAGTCATCCCTTGATCCTGCCAAGGGCGTTGCTCAGCGACGGAACCCTCAAGGGCCCTCCAAGTCTGAGGCATGCCGTGCACCCCCAAGGGCCGGACAAGCGACATGAGACGACCTTGAGACACCGAGCGTCCCATTAAGGCATCATTTCGACCGGCTCAGAGGCCCTTCGCCAACTTTGAATCCATTGCGCCGCAGGGATTAGCCCCTCGCAGTGCAAACGATCTCAAAAAATGGGTCGTCTGAGATTCGAACTCAGGACCAATCGGTTAAAAGCCGCCTGGCGAGTCCTGAAAACCTAGTGGCTGAAAAGGTTTCAGCAAAGTTGTCCCAAGAAAAGTCCCAAGAACCTGCGCAGTGGGATCTCATCATCGCGCACCCATGAGAATTGGACTCATTTCTCGCTGATTCCAGGCCCACCCACAGAGCTCCCGAGGGCCAGTCCGGCAAGGATGCTCAACCCTTGATTAACAGCGTCATCAATCCGCCCCTGGGGGCGGGTGCAAAACAACGCCACGGGGTGCTCGGGAGTTGAGCCGCCAGAGTGTTGTTGTGCTGCATCGGGGTCAACGACTCCGAGCCGACCAGCGGGCTCCTCCACC
>NZ_JAHRXJ010000006.1 GCF_019104765.1 Synechococcus sp. HK05
CAGCCACCCAGCGCCAGGTAGGCGGTGGGGAACAGGAGCAGACCCGACCACCCGACAAAAACGAAGCGGTCGCGCTTGAGCCAGTCATCGAGGACGTCGAACCATCCCCGCTGCGGCGCGCGCCCTACAGCGATCGTCATGGGTGGGAAAAACCGCGGGCTGTGGGTTACCGAGGGATCGTAACAACGTTGATCCGCACTGCGAGGCGGGTTTTGATGGCCTGACACGGCCCGTCACCATTGCGTTTTGGGTATTTGTGCTCAGGCTTGGCTCAGCCCGGTCGGCGGGCGCGCCAAGATGGCAGGCCACCGGTTGAACCGCCCGTATGGCCTCGGCTTCCGCAGCGAAGGCTGCCCCGTCCTCCGAGCTGCTCGAGCAAGACGTGCTGGGCTCCCGTCGTCTCTCCAACGTGCTCGTGGCGGCCGTGGTGAGCACCGGTGGACTGGGTTTTCTGCTCACGAGCGCTTCCAGCTATCTGGGCACCGATCTGCTGCCGATCGGCCACCCCGCTGCTCTCAGCTGGGTGCCTCAAGGGTTGGTGATGGGGCTCTACGGCATCGCCGCCGCCTTGCTCTCCACTTATCTGTGGGCTGTGATCGCTATTGATGTGGGCTCCGGCGCCAATCGCTTCGATAAATCCGCCGGCACCCTCACCGTGACCCGCCGCGGCTTCCGCCAGCTGATCAGCGTCACCACTCCCCTCAAAGATATCCAGGCGGTGAAGGTGGATGTGCGCGATGGTCTCAATCCCCGCCGCCGCCTGGCCCTGCGGGTGCAGGGGCGTCGCGATCTGCCCCTCACCCGTGTGGGTGAGCCGATGCCTCTGGCTGATCTCGAGCGCGGCGGTGCCGAGCTGGCCCGCTTCCTTGGCGTTCCCCTCGAGGGCGTTTGAGCATGACCCTGCTCCGCTCCGGCTCCCTGCGCGGCCTGCTGCTCGCCTTCCTGTTGCTGCTGAGCCCGCTCGGGCCTGTGGCCTGTGCTGCACCGGGACCCTCCAGCAGCTTCGGCTGCGGCAGTTCCGGTGTGCCCTGCCTCAAGGGCACCGCTCTGATTGAGCTCACCACCACGAAGGGCAAGGTGGAGCTCAGCCTCGATGGCAGCGCCGCCCCCCTCACCGCCGGCAACTTCGTAGATCTGGTGCGCCGCGGTGCCTACAACGGCACCCTCTTTCATCGGGTGGTGAAGGAGCCCATCCCCTTCGTGGTGCAAGGCGGTGACCCCCAAAGCGCCAACCCCAACACCCCGGTGGATCTGCTCGGCACGGGCAGCTTCATTGATCCCAGCACCGGCCAGCCCCGCCTGATTCCGCTGGAGCTGTTCCTCGAGGGCGAGAGCCGCCCCCGCTATGGCGAGATCACCGTGGGGCCAGGCCAGGCCAGCAAGCTGAAACTGCAGCACCAGCGCGGCTCCCTGGCCATGGCTCGCTCCAACGATCCCAACTCAGCCAGCGCTCAGTTCTATATCGCGCTTCGCGCCTTGCCGGAGCTCGATGGTCGCTATGCCGTGTTTGGCCGCGTGACCAAAGGGATGGAGGTGGTCGACCAGATCAGCCAAGGCGACAAGCTGATCAGCGCCAAGCTGCTGCAGGGCGGCACCCTGGTGCAGGACGCCAACTGAGCCTCAGGCCGGTACGCGCTTATCGAGGCTGGTGACCTTCAGATACGGCGTGCTCACGCCGGAGGCCCGCTCCAGGGAAATCCGGCCTGTGCGTGCGATCTCGAGAATTCCATAGGGCTCGAGCACGTTTTCGAGGGCCACCAGCTTGCCCGGGTCACCCACCACTTCCACGGTGAGGGCTTCATTGCCCAGATCCACCACCCGGGCGCGGAACACCTGCACGAGATCGAGGATCGCGGCGCGCTGGCTCTCCGGGGCGGACACCTTCACCAGCATCAGCTCGCGTTCCACGGCGGGAATGCGGGTGAGGTCGTTCACCTCGAGCACATTGATCAGCTTGTTGAGCTGCTTGCTCATCTGGGCGAGGGTGCGCTCATCCCCCTCCACCACCATCGTGAGCCGCGACACGCCGCTGCGCTCCGCCGGCCCCACGGCCAGGCTTTCGATGTTGAAACCACGGCGAGCGAACAGGCCGGAGATGCGGCTCAGCACGCCCGATTCGTCTTCCACCAGCACCGACAGGGTGTGCTTCATGCCCAGTGCTGTTCATGTGGCTGACGTGTGCCCAAATTACGCGCCAGCCAACCCAACACGTGGCGGTTGAACAGTTCGGGCTGTTCGTCGTGGGGGCAATGGCCAAGCTGCGGCAGCAGTTGGAGCTCCAGATCGCCCTTATGCCGCTGCAACCGCTCGCTGATCATCGGCGGCACCAAACGGTCTTCGCTGCCCCAAAGCACCAGCAGCGGCTGGCGCATCCGCTCCAGCAGCACCGCCGCCGTGGCCCCCCGCGGCCGCAGCGCCATGCCGATGCTCATCGCCCGCAAGGCCCGCGCCGCCCGTGGCCGCAGCGCCGGCCGTGCCACCAGGCGCCGCAGCTCCCGGTCGATGGCGCTGGCGTCGCTGTAGGCGCTGCGCAGGCCGAGATCGAGCAATGGTGTGCGGGCGATCACGGGCACCAGCAGTTCCAGGGGCAGCAGCCGGCAGAGCACCACCACCACCTGGCGTTTCACCAAGCGCCGCCAGGGGCGCCGCCGCCGCTGGAGGGGCATCAGCAGAGTGGGGTCGGGCAGCGGTGCGGCCACCACCCCGCTCACCCACACCGGAAAAAACACCGCACAGGTGAGCGCCACCAGGCTGCCCAGGGAATTGCCCACCAGCACCGCGGGCCCCTGCACCACCTGCTCCAGGAAGCCCTGCAATTGCCGCGCCCAGAGCCGGTTGTCGAGCGGGCGGTGGCGGCGATGGCCCGGCTGGCTCGAGGCGCCGAAGCCCACCAGATCGATGGCATACACGCACCAGCCCGCAGCCGCTAGGTCGGCGGCGTTGTGGCGCCAGTGGCCGCTGGCAGCGCCGAAGCCATGGATCAGCACCAGTGCTGGATGCCGGCGGTTGCCCAGCACCCGCCAATGGCAGGTGTGCTCTTGCCATTGCCATTGGCCGTGCTCGCCCCAGTGCGCCCCCGTGGGAGCAGGCTGGGGATCCAACACAGAGGCGTGGGAAGCGGTGGTGGCCGGCACGGCGGATCTCTCGTCTGATCACTATTGCGAAGGTGCGGCGGTGCTGCAGCTCGGTGGCGGCTTCTTCCGGCCGGAATCCCGCCCTTCCCGCGATCTCGGAGTGCTGCTGGCTGCCTTGTTGGCCCGCGGTGAGTTGGGGCTCAGCCAGCCCCTGGCGGTGCTCGATCTGATGGCGGGCTGCGGCATCCGCGCCCTCCGCTATGGCCTCGAAGCTGGTGCCGCCGCCGTCTGGGCCAACGACGCCGATGCCGACCGGCTGCCGGTGCTGCAGCGCAACCTCGCGCCGCTGGCCGTTGCGGGCTCGGCCCTGGAGATCAGCGCGCAGACCGCCCAAAAGCTTCTGGCTCGCTGCCTGCTCGAGGAGCGCCGCTTCGGCCTGCTCGATCTCGATGCCTTTGGCTGCCCCACAGCCCTGGTGCCTGCTGCCCTGGAGGCGCTGCAATTTGAAGGGGTGCTCTACCTGGCCAGCACCGATGGCCGCTCCCCCACCGGCCACGACCGTGCCGCCGCCGTGCGCTCCCTCGGGGCCGCCGCCCGCGCCCATCCCGCCAGCTGGGAGTTGGCCCTGCGCCTGCAGATCGCCGTGGTGGCCCGCGCCGCCTGGGCGATGGGGCGTGGCATCCGGCCGCTGTTCAGTTTCAGCGAGGGTCGCACCTTCCGCACGGCGATTCAGTTGCAACGCCGCGCCGATCCGCGCCAGGAGCGGCAGCTGGGGCTCTTGGCCCACTGCCACAGCTGCGGCGAGCAGCTCGAGCAGAGCCTGCTGCAGCTGCGCCAGTGGCCGGCCTGCGCCTGCGCCCCGGATGCCCCGCCCCTGGCGATCTCCGGACCCTTGTGGCTCGGGCCGCTGCAGCACACCCCCACCCTGGCGGCGATGCAACGGGAGCGGGAGCGCCTGCCCAGTGGCTCCATCGGGCGTTCCAGTGAGCGGTTGTTGGCGCGCTTGCTGGCGGATCCCGGCATGCCCGCCCGCTGCTGGCCCAGTGCGGAGCTGGGGCGGCGGCTGGGCGGCGGCCCGCCGTCCACGCAGGCCTTGCTGGCGGCGCTCGAGGCCGAGGGCTACACGGCCCTGCGCTCCGGCGTGATGGATGGCTTATTTCGCTGCAATGCCCCCTGGCCGCGCGTGTTGGAGCTGGCGGCTGCGCTAAACAGGTAGCCGTTACGGCACCTGGCTATGGCCTCGGAGATCTTCGGCACTGCAGCGCTGTTCTGGGTTCTGATCCCCATTGGTCTGGCGGGTGGTGCGCTGCTGCTCAAGCTCCAGGGCGACAACTGAGCACCGGGCTGGAGCCTCCAGCGCGGCGCAGCAGGCACACCTCTAGGCTCGTGCCTCGCTGAACAAGCCTCATGCAGGTGCTGGTGATCGGTGCGACGGGCACGCTGGGTCGGCAGATTGCCCGCCAAGCCCTTGATGCCGGTCATCAGGTGCGTTGCATGGTGCGCTCGCCCCGCAAGGCGTCGTTCCTGCAGGAGTGGGGCTGCGAACTCACCCGCGGCGACCTGCTCGAGCCCGACAGCCTCGATTACGCCCTCGAAGGCCAAGAGGCGGTGATCGATGCCGCCACGGCCCGTGCCAGTGATCCCGGCAGCAGCTACGACACCGACTGGACCGGGAAGCTCAATCTGCTCAATGCCTGCGAGCGTGCAGGCGTGAAGCGCTTTGTGTTCGTGTCGCTGCTCGGCGCCGAGCAGCACCGCGATGTGCCCTTGATGGAGATCAAGTACTGCACCGAGCAGGCGCTGATCAATTCCGACTTTGACTACACGATCTTGCGCTGCGTGGCCTTCATGCAGGGCCTGATCAGCCAGATCGCCATTCCGGTGCTGGAAAACCAAACGGTGTGGGTGAGCGGCACCCCCACGCCGATCGCCTACATGAACACCCAAGACGTGGCGCGTTTTGCGGTGGCGGCCCTCAGCCGCAGCGAAACGATCCGCAAGGCTCTGCCCGTGGTGGGCCCCCGCGCCTGGAGCACTGGCGAGATCACCCAGCTTTGCGAGAAGTTTTGCAGCAAGAGCGCCCGGGTGTTCCGCGTGCGGCCGTTTCTGCTGCGCCTGATGCAGGGTGTTGCCTCGTTCTTCGAGCCGGCGGTGAACGTGGCTGAGCGCCTCGCCTTCGACAAGGTGATCGGTGGCGGTACACCCCTTGATGCGCCGATGGAGGAGAGCTACGCCGCCTTTGGCCTCGATCCGGCTGAGACCACCGGCCTCGAGAGCTACTTGCGCGAGTATTACGACACGATCCTCAAGCGTCTGCGCGAGATGGAGGCTGATCTGGATAAAGACGCCAAGAAGAAACTGCCCTTCTGATTGAGGGGTTCCACGCTTGGCGCCCTGTGTGGTGCGCCTGTACTATTCGGGTAGTTATGGCGCTTGCGGCGCAATAGAGATCGATGGGGATTGCGCAAACCAAAAACCTGCAGCGCCGCCTCGGGGTGCTCGAGCAGGAAGCGGTGGAAGAGATCACCCGTGCCTGCGGCAACGAGCTCTGGCAGAGCGTGGGCTTCGATGCGCTCGACAGCCTCGCCGATCCCGATCGCCGCGCCCGCGCCAACTACTACTACGGGCAGCTGCAGGTGGTGCGTGAGCTCAAGGACACGCTCGGCTGACGCCAAGCCCCCTTACCCGCCGCCACCCCCCTGGCCGGATTTCCCGCCACCGGCTCGGCCGCCCCGTCCGGGTGAGCGCCGGCCACCGCGCAGCGGTTGGCGGAGCAGAGCCTGCATGCGGCTCTCTTCTTCAGGGGTCACCGCGCGCCACTGACCCGGCGCCAAGCCTTCGAGGTTGAGCGGTGCGCCCCCGTCCATGAGATCGATGGCCACCCGCAGGAGGCGCAGGGTGGGCAGGCCAACGGCTGCCGTCATCCGGCGCACCTGGCGGTTGCGTCCCTCCCGCAGCTCCACGGCCAGCCAGCTGGTGGGGATCTGCTGGCGTGTGCGGATGGGCGGATCGCGGGGCGGTAGGCCAGGGTCGGCGATGGCGCTGGCCCGCGCCGGCAGGGTGCGCTGCCCCTGGATCAGCAGGCCCTGTTCAAGCTGCTGCAGTTGTGCGGGGGTGGTGAGCCCTTCCACCTGCACCCAATAGCGGCGCCAGTGCCCCCAGGCGGGATCGGTGAGCCGTTGTTGCAGGCGGCCGTTGGCGGTGAGCAGCAGCAGGCCTTCACTGTCGGCATCGAGCCGGCCTGCGGCATACACATCCGGCACGGGGATGTGATCAGCAAGGCACCCCCAGCGGCTACCCGGCTCAGGGGTGAACTGGCTCAACACCCCGTAGGGCTTGTGAAACAGCAGCGTTGTGCTCAGGAGGCCTGGCGCGCGCGCCACAGGTTCACCACTCCAATTGAGATCAGCAGCAGGCCCAGATCCATCGTGACGGGAGGCAGGATCATCGAAACCTTGGCTGGGGGGGCTTGGCGAGCGCCGACCCTAGCGGTTTAAGGGTGGGAACTAGACTGAACCAAGCAGTACGACTTTCCAGCGGCAGCAGCGCATGATCGAGACCTCCGGTGTGATCGAGAAGGAGCAGGGCAACGGGTTCTACCTGGTCACCCTCGAGCAGCCCGCTGGCCACCAATGCCTCTGCCGGGCCGCCGGCAAGCTCACCAAATTCCGCATCAAATTGCTGGCCGGTGACAAGGTGCTGGTGGAGATCAGCCCCTACGACCTCAGCCGCGGCCGCATCACTTACCGCGAGCGCAACGCGGCCGCCGGTGGTCCCCGCCCCGGTGGCAACCGTCCCGGCGGTCCTCGCCGCCGCTGATTACTGGTCCTCAGGCCTGGGGCCTGAGGACTCCAATCATCAGGCCACCACGGCGCCCAGGAGCTGTTCGATGGCGGCCTTGAACTCGCTGCGTTGCTTCACGCCGCGGAACTGCTGTTTGAGTTCCTTCTGGAAGAACAGCTGCACCGTGGGGGTGCCGCTCACGCCGGCCTGTTGGGCAATCTCTTGCTCGGCTTCGATGTCGATCTCCACGCCCTGGGCCCGGCCGCCCAGCTCCTCGAGCACGCGCTTGAGCTGAGGCTTGAGCACGTGGCAGGGGCCGCAGGTGGGTGAGGTGTACACCACCAGCAGGGGCTTCTCGCTGTCGTGGTACAGCTTGCGCAGGGCGTAGCTGCCCTTTTGCCAAAGGGCGTTGGGGTCGAAGTTGGCCTCGTCGCTCACAGCTGTTCGCTTTGCTTCACCCACCTCGGCGGGATCCACGGGGTCTTGGCTCACGGTCACGGCCAGGTTGTGATGGGTGAGCCAGCGCTCGGCCGCCAGCGCGGCTTGGCAGCCGCTGCCGGCAGCGGTGATGCCCTGGCGCCACTCGGCATCGGCCACATCGCCGGCGGCAAACACGCCCTCCAGGCTGGTTTCGGGCCGGCCGGGCTTGGTCACCAGGTAGCCGTGACCATCCACCTCCAGTTGACCGCGCACCAGGCGGGTGTTGGGGGTGTGGCCAATGGCATAGAAGAGGCCGCGCACGGGCACTTGTTCGCTGGCACCGCTGTTGTCGGTGGCCACCAGCTCGATCGCCTCCAACCATTCGCTGCCGCTGCAATCGCGGATCTGGCGGTTCCAGTGCACGGTGATGTTGGGGTTGGCCAGCACCCGATCCGCCATGGCCTTGCTGGCCCGCAACTGGCCGGAACGCACGATCAGGTGCACGCGGCTGCCGTATTTGGTGAGGTACACCGCCTCTTCGCACGCGGAGTCGCCACCGCCCACCACCGCTAGCTCCTCATTGCGGAACTGCGGGGTGGCGCCGTCGCAAATGGCGCACGCGCTGATGCCGGCATTCCAGAAGCGGGCCTCGCTGGGCAGGCCGAGTCGGTTGGCGCTGGCGCCCGTGGCCAGGATGACCGACTGGGCCTCGATGGTTTGGCCGTTGGCCTGGATGCGGAAGGGGCGCTGCGAGAGGTCGATGCTGTCGGCATCGGCCTCTACCAGGCGGGTGCCCCAGCGCACGGCCTGGGCCTTGAGCCGATCCATCAGATCGGGGCCGAGGATGCCGTCGGGGAAGCCGGGGAAGTTCTCCACGTGGGTGGTGGTCATCAGCTGACCACCGGGGATGCCGCCGTCTTGAAAACCGGTGATCACCACGGGGCGCAGGTTGGCGCGGGCGGCGTAGATCGCGGCGGTGTAGCCAGCGGGCCCGGAGCCCACGATCACCACGTTTTCAACAGAAGCGCCCGTCGCGGCGCTGGCAGCGGCATCACTCACGGCTAAAGCGGATCGACTTCGCTTTAGAGCCTAGCGTTTGCGCTTTGCAGCTGCAGGGATCACCTTGCTGCGGCCTGGCCGCCAATGGTTTGACGGCTCAGAAAAAAGCCTTTAGGTTTTCTTTAGATTTCCAGGAGTCCGTCGCTCTCGCTGTTGTCGCTCGATCGCTTCAGTTCGTTGAAGTCAGGCACCATCAGCACCTGCTCAGCCATCAGCTCGGGATGCTGGTCGATGCAGAGAATCCATTCTCGGAATTCCTCGGTGAGCGCATAGCTGTCTTCGTAGCGCTCACGGTCGTCCAGGCTGGCGATCCGAGCCGCTGACCAGTTGATGGCAACGGTGAGACGACGCTGGATGGAGCCTTTCATGGGTGTCCCGCGATCGCACCACGCTGACGGGCGGTTGGCCGGCATCGGGTGCGCTTTTGCAGAAGTTCGCACTTTTTGCCGCAATCGAATGTATTTATCGCTGCAGTCGGAAGTTCGGTAGCTGGGGCCCGCGCAGACGGATCACGGCCCCGGCGCCATCCTCCAGCGCCTGCAGCGGCAGTCCGGGTGCGCGGCCGGCGCCGCTGGCTTCGGCCTCGGCTTCCACGGGTTTGGGCCGCAGCACGTAGGGCTCGCTCAGCGACCAGGTGCGGGCGTATTGCATCAGCAGCGGATCCGCCGGCGCAAACACATAGGAGGGATGCCGCGGCACCGCCTCCTGTGCCGCACGCTCCGCATCCATACGCACCGCCCGGGTGATGCCCTGCACGAAGCGGGTGCGCGTCACCACGGTGGTGAGGTAAGCCACCACCCGCAGCCGCGGTGCATCGAAGCCTTCGGCGCACATGTCGATGCTCACCAGCCAGTCGGCCTCGCCAGCCTTGAAGGCTTCCATGCGCTGCGGGGCTTCGGGATCTTGCGAGTGCACCAGGTGCACGCGGTCCCCTTCTTCCTCCAGTAGGCCGCAAATGCGGCGGGCGTGGGCGATGTCGCGGGCAATCACCAGGCCACCGGCGCCGCTGTGCTCCCGCCGCACCACCTCCAAGCGCCGGCGCGCATTGAGCAGCAGCCGCAGGGCAATGCTGCTGCTGTCGCCCAGGCGGATGGCGCGCCGCAGGTTTCGGGCCCGCCAGCTCTCGCGCTGCTCCTGCGAGAGCGGAGAGCGTTCGCTGTCGCCCAGCTCCCCCTGGCGGCCGTGATCCACCCAGCCGTCTTGAAAGCGAAACTCCAGCGGCCGCACATCGCCCGCGCTGATCAGTTCGCGGGGCTCCACGCTCAGATCGGGCGCGATCTGCTCCACCCACTCCTGGCCGTCGTGCACCTGGATGCGGCGGGCGGCGCAGAAGCCCAGGTTGTCGGCCCGAAACGGTGTGCCCGTAAGCCCGAGGCGCAAGCGGGCGCTGGCGCTGATCCGGCTGAAGGCATGGCCCCAGGCGGTGGCTTCTGGTTCCTCCGGATCGATGCCCAGGTGGTGCACCTCATCGGCGATCGCCAGCCAGGCGCCCCAGCCGGCCTCGCCCAGTTGTTGCTCCAGGGCCTCCAGGTTGCGGCCAGCGGCCTGATAGGTGATCAGCAGGCCGTGGGGGCGGGGCTGGCCGGCGGGCGGAGCCACATCCAGCCCCGGCTGCCATTCCTGCAGCTCGAGCCCGAGGCGGCTGGCGGCCGCCAGCCATTGGCTGGCGATGGAGCTGCGGTGGCAGAACACCAGCAGGTGCTGCAGGCGGCCTTCGCGCTCGAGCCGCTCAAAGCTCAGCAGGGCACCGAGGGTTTTGCCGGCACCGGGGCCGGCGTTGATCAGCACGTCGTGGGTTCCGTCGCGCTCGAGCCGCCGGCGCAGCAGCGCGATCAGCTGGGATTGCCATTGGCGCGGCTGCACCGCGGGCTGCGGGCGCAGGCTGCTTACAGGCGGCATCGGCTCGCTTCCTGCAACCTGAAGCGGGCGCCGGGGCAGGCGCAGATCGAACGACGGCGAGGCCATCCCGCCATTTTGTTGGCAGGCAGAGAAAAAAGTTGAGGGTTTCTACCTATTCGCTTTGGCGCAGGAGTCCTTAACTTCCGGCCATCACCCCCGCTCCCGGGCCTCAACCCGCCAGCCCATGAACGAGCGTTCCCCCTTTTCCCTCAGCTCCGACGAACTCCGCCAGCGCTTCGAGCGCGCCCTCGACCTCGAGTGCGACCTCGACCCGATGATCCTGCGCGCCCGCCAGCTGCGGCAGCAGGGCTCCACGCCCCAGGCCCGCTGCCTGGAGCAGGAGCTGCTGCCGCTGTTCTGAAGCCGGCCCTGCCACGTGTGTGCGGATGTGAGCACACGCCTGGCAAAAGCGTTGCCCCCTCTGCGAACCCAGCAAAAACTGGTCAGTTGTGACGTAAGGCGGCGAGTTCTTGATTCGTGTGTTGGTGCCGCGGGAGTGCCGCCCCGGTGAAACGCGCGTGGCGGCCACTCCCGAAACCGTGCGGCGGCTGAGCGCCCGCGGCTGCACGCTCCAAGTGGAGCAGGGGGCAGGCGCCGCCAGCGGATTTGATGACGCCGCCTACAGCGAGGCTGGCGCGCAGCTGGTGGATCCGGCCGCCGAACATTGGGGCCTGGCGGATGTGGTGCTGGCGGTGCAGGCCGCGGCGATCGCGCAGCAGCGCCGAGAGCTTGAGGCGCTGCGGCCTGGTGCGCTGCTGCTGGGCCTGCTCGAGCCCCACGGCAACGAGGGCCTCAAGCAACAGCTCGAGCAGCGCCGCGTGTCGGCGATGGCTCTGGAGCTGCTGCCTCGCATCAGCCGCGCCCAAACCATGGACGTGCTCTCGTCGCAGGCGAACATCGCCGGCTACAAGGCGGTGCTGCTGGCTTCGGCCGCTCTCGACCGCTACGTGCCGATGCTGATGACGGCCGCCGGCACGATTCAGCCGGCCCGCGCCCTGATTCTTGGGGCCGGCGTGGCCGGTTTGCAGGCACTGGCCACGGCCCGCCGCCTCGGGGCGGTGGTTTACGTGAGCGATGTGCGCGCTGCCGCCAAAGAGCAGGTGGAATCCCTTGGCGGCCGCTTCATCGCCCCGCCGGAGCAGGAGCAGAAGCCTGGCGAATCCGGCGGCTATGCCCAGCAGGCCAGTGAGGCCTTTCTGGCGGAGCAGCGCCGCCAACTCACCGAGCAGCTGGCCCTCGCCGACATGGTGATCTGCACCGCCCAGGTGCCAGGCCGGCAGGCGCCGCGCCTGATCGACGACGCCATGCTCCAGCACATGCGCCCCGGCAGCGTGGTGGTGGATCTGGCGGTGGCCCAGGGGGGCAACTGCGAGGGCACGGTGCCCGGCGCCACCGTGATGCGCCATGGCGTGCAGCTGATCGGCGCCGATGCCCTGCCCTGCAGCGTGGCCAACCACGCCAGTGCCCTGTATGCCCGCAACGTGGCCGCCCTGCTGGAGCACCTGCTCGAAGCCTCCGGCAGCGAGGCCACGGCACTTCAACTCGACCTGGAGGATCCGATCGTGAGCGGTTGCCTGTTCACCCATCACGCTGCGGCGGGAGCGGCCGCATGACCACCCTCTCGCAAGCGCTCTGGGTGTTGCTGCTCGGCAGCCTGCTGGGGCTGGAGCTGATCGGCAAAGTGCCGCCCACCCTCCACACCCCACTGATGAGTGGCGCCAACGCCATCAGCGGCATCACCGTGCTGGCTTCGATCACCCTGATCGCTAATGCCAGTGGCAATCCGGCTCTGTTGATCCTGGGTTCGGTGTCGCTGGGCTTCGCTCTGTTCAACGTGATCGGCGGCTTCCTGGTCACCGACCGGATGCTCGCGATGTTCAGCCGCAAGAAGAGCGGAGGCGGCCGATGAACGTGCTCGATCTGTTTGGTTATCTGATTGATCTGCTGGCGGTGCTGCTGCTGGCGCTGGGCCTCAAGGGCCTCTCCACCGTGCGCTCGGCCCGCTCTGCCAACGGCCTCGCGGCCCTGGCCATGGGCTTGGCAGTGCTGGGCTTGCTGCTGCAGGTGCAACCCGATCCGATCGCCTGGCTGTGGATCGCCATCGGCACCGCCATCGGTGGCTTGCTCGGCTTGATCACCGCCCGGCGCGTGCCGATGACGGCCATGCCCGAAACAGTGGCTCTGTTCAACGGCTGCGGCGGGATGGCGTCGCTGCTGGTGGCCGTGGCTGTGGCCCTCTACGACAGCAATGGAGCTGATCTCGTGGAGCTGATCTCCATCGTGATCTCGGTGTTTGTGGGGGCGATCACCTTCAGCGGTTCGATCGCGGCGATGGGCAAGCTGCAGGGCTGGCTCGGCACCCCTGGCTGGACCCAGAGCAGCATTCGCCACGGCGTGAACATTGCCCTCGCCCTCGCGGCCCTGGTGGGGGCCTTTGCCTTGCCCGGCGATCCCACCGGCGCACCGCTGTGGCTGCTGCTGGTGGCCTCGAGCCTGCTGGGCATCGGCGTGACCCTCCCCATCGGCGGCGCCGACATGCCGGTGGTGATCTCGCTGCTCAACTCCTATTCCGGTGTGGCCGCGGCGGCCGCCGGCTTCGTGGTGGGCAGCCAGCTGCTGATCGTGGCCGGCGCCATGGTGGGAGCGGCCGGCCTGATCCTCACCCAGGTGATGTGCACCGGTATGAACCGCTCCCTGGTGAGCGTGCTCTTCGGCGGCGCCCTCGGCGGCAGTGCACCGGTGGGCGGCGGCGGCGATGAGGCCGGCTACACCCGCATCGTGAGCTGCAGCGCCGAGGAGTGCGCCATGGCCCTGGAGAACGCCGAACGTGTGGTGTTTGTGCCCGGCTACGGCCTGGCGGTGGCCCAGGCCCAGCACGCCCTGCGCGAGCTCTCGAAGCTGCTGGAGAGCAATGGCTCCGAGGTGAGCTACGCCATTCACCCGGTGGCGGGTCGCATGCCCGGCCACATGAACGTGCTGCTGGCGGAGGCCGATGTGCCCTACGAGCAGCTGCTCGAGATGGACACGATCAACCCCGAGTTCCCCCGCACCGATGTGGTGATCGTGCTCGGCGCCAACGATGTGGTGAATCCCGACGCCAAGAACGACGCCCAGAGCCCCCTCTACGGCATGCCCGTGCTGGAGGTGGATCAGGCCCGCCAGGTGTTCGTGGTGAAGCGCAGCCTCGGGGCTGGCTACGCCGGCATTAAGAATGCGCTGTTCGAGCTGCCGCAGACGGCCATGGTGTTTGGCGATGCCAAGGCGGTGCTGCAGCAGCTCTGCACGGAACTGCGCAGCCAGGGTGTCGGAAAAGCCGCTTGATCCCAACCTCCCCGCGGCCCTGGGCCTTGAGCCCTTCCGGCCGCGGCTGCCCTGGCTGAACGGCGACCTGCAGACCCTGCGGGACACCCTGCGTCCGGTGGATCTGCCACCTGATGCCGGCGAGCCGACCACGATCCCCGTGGGCGGCGACGATCAGCTGCTGGCGCTGCTGGATCCGCCCCTGGGCGGATCCGAGCCCCGGGCGCTGGTGCTGTTGATGCATGGCCTGGGGGGCAGCAGCTGCCGCAGTGGCCTGCGGCGGATGGGGTTCACCCTGCAACACGCCGGCTTTTCAGTGCTGCGGCTCAACATGCGCGGCGCTGGCCCCGGGCGGGAGCTGGCCCGCGGCACCTATGCCGCCAGCTGCAACAGCGATCTGCTGCCCGCCCTGGCCCGCGCCCGCGAGCTGGCGGCCGGCCGGCCGCTCTTGGGCATGGGCATCTCCCTGGGGGGCACCAAGCTGCTCAACGCGCTGCTCACCGGGCCCGGCCTGCTCGATGGCCTGGTGACGATCAGCTCGCCGCTCGATCTGGCCGCCTGCTCCGCTCAGATCGAGCTCCCCCGCAACCGCATCTACAAGCGCTGGCTGCTGCAGCGCCTTGTGGCCCAGACACTGGCCGATCCCTTCGGGGTGAGCGAACAGGAGCGCGAGGCCCTGGCCGGCCGCGGCCCCGTGGGGCCCAAGGACAGCATCGTGGCCTTTGATGCAGCGATCACGTCGCCGCGCTGGGGCTACAGCTCGGTGGCGCACTACTACCAAGAGGCCAGTCCACTGCAGCAGCTGCAAGCCCAGGCGGCTTCGTTGCCACCCACCCTGGTGCTGCATGCCAACGATGACCCGTGGGTGCCTGTGGCGGCGGCCCGCGAGCTAGCGGCGTTGCAGTTGCCGGGGGTGGAGGTGTTCCTCACCGCTGGGGGCGGGCACAACGGCTTTCATGCCCGCTGCGATGGCCAAAGCAGTGAGCCTGGCAACTGGGGGGATCGGCTCACGGCCCGCTGGTTCCAGCGTTTGCTGGCGTAGGGCTGAACGGCATCCGTTTCACGATCCACTCTTTGATGGGCGTGCCGCCGATCACGTGCTCCCGCAGGATTCGCTCGATCCGCTCGGCCGTGACGCCGCTGTAGACGATCCCTTCCGGCCAGATCAGCAGCACCGGCCCCTCAGCGCAGATGCGCAGGCAGTCGGCCTTGGTGCGCAGCACGATGCCCTCGGGCCGCGATGGATCTTCGAGCCCCCACTCGCGCACCAGGCGCTTGAGCGTGTCCCAGCTGGCGGCACCCACGGTGGGATCGGGGCAGCAGAGCGCTTTGGCGGGGGTGGCGCAGAGCAGCAGGTGGTGGGAGATCACGGTGAGATCAGGGGCGGGCTCCGCTTGGGCTCGATCAGGCCGGAAGCGCAGCAGGCGCTTGGGAATGAACAGTCGCGTTCAGCCGGGCTGCAGCTTCACGCACCGCCTGACGGCTCCAGGCGTCCACGGCCAGCACGTCGTCCAGAGAGGGATCGGCTCTGAGGTCGGCCTTATGGCGATCACACACCACGTCGATCAAACGCGGGATATCGAGGAAGTGGATCTGCTCCTCGAGGAAGAGGGCCACGGCCTGCTCGTTGGCGGCGTTCATCACTGCCGGCATCGTGCCGCCGGCGCGGCCCGCGGCGTAGGCCAGCTCCATGCAGGGGTATTTGGCCGGGTCGGGTTTGCGGAAGGTGAGCTGACCCACTTCGGTGAGATCGAGGCGGCGCCAGGGGGTTTCCAGCCGCTCGGGCCAGCTCATGCAGTAGAGGATCGGCAGCTTCATGTCGGGCCAGCCCAGCTGAGCCAGCACCGAGGAATCCGCCAGCTCCACCATCGAGTGGATGATCGATTGCGGGTGGATCACGATCTCGATGTGGTCGTAATCCAGGCCGAAGAGGTAGTGGGCCTCGATTACCTCCAGGCCCTTGTTCATCAACGAGGCCGAATCCACCGTGATCTTGCGGCCCATACTCCAGTTGGGATGGCTGGTGGCATCGGCCACGGTGGCCTTGTGCAGATCAGCCGCGTCCCAATCGCGGAAGGCGCCGCCGCTGGCGGTGAGCTGAATGCGGCGCAGGCCGGGGGTGGGCATGCCGGTGCTCAGGCGGGCGGTGTCGGCCCAGGGAGTGCCCTGCAGGCACTGGAAGATGGCGGAGTGCTCGGAATCGGCCGGCAGCAGGCGCGAGCCGCTCTTCGCCAGCTCCGGCAGCACCACCGGGCCGGCGGCGATCAGGGTTTCTTTGTTGGCCAGGGCCAGATCCTTGCCGGCGCGGATCGCGGCCAGGGTGGGCAGCAGGCCGGCGCAGCCCACGATCCCGGTCACCACTAGATCGGCTGTGGGCCAGGCGGCGGCGGTGCAGAGGCCGTCGGAGCCGCCCACCAGCTCGGGCAGCTTCGCGGGCCGAGCGCTGGGTTCGAGGTTGCTGAGCCGCTGCTGCAGCTCGGGCAATGTCGCCTCGTCCGCCAGGGCCACCACCTCGGGGGCGTGGCGCTGGATCTGGGTGATCAGGAGATCGAGGTTGTTGCCGGCCGTCAGGGCCACCACCCGGAAGCGATCGGGGAACTCCTCCACGATCTCGAGCGTTTGCGTGCCGATCGAGCCAGTGGAGCCGAGCACGGAGAGGGCTTTCACGGCGGGATCGGCGAACGGCGGGGCCAGTCTCCCATCGCCGCCGGCGGCGGCCCCGATTTGCCGCGTGAGGGCCGCAGCCGGGAAACTGGGCGCATCGAGTCGGCGGTTCATGCAGGAGCACAGCGGAGCGGAGCGTGGACGGCCGCCGGAGCAGTGGGGGTCGTCCCTGGGGTTTGTGCTGGCCGCGGCGGGCAGTGCCGTGGGTTTGGGCAACCTCTGGGGCTTTGCCTACCGCGCTTCCCAGGGGGGCGGCGCGGCTTTTGTGGTGCTCTACGTGCTGATCGTGGCCGTGGTGTGCCTGCCGGTGCTGGTGGCGGAGATGGTGCTGGGGCGCAGCACGGGCCACGCGCCGTTGGTGGCCCCGATCACCGCTGGTGGTCGCCGCTGGGCGCCCCTGGGCTGGCTCTACATCGCCGCCTCTGTGGGGATCCTCAGCTACTACGCCGTGCTGATGGGCTGGACCGGCCGGAGCTTGCTCCATGCGATCACCGCTCCTCTGCCAGCGGATATGGCGGCGGCTGAGACCTTCTTCGGCGCCATCAGCAGCGGGGGGGATGCGGTGCTCGGCCACCTGTTCAGCCTCGCGCTCACAGGCCTGGTGGTGGTGGCCGGCATCCGCTCCGGCATCGAGCGCCTGTCGCGCTGGGGCATGCCGTTGCTCTTGGTGGTGTTGCTGGCGCTGTTGCTCTGGGCCTCATCCCTCCCCGGAGCGCAGGAGGGCTACGCCAGCTTTCTGCTGCGTTGGGATGCCAGCAAGCTCACCGACCTCACCACCATTCGCAATGCCTTCACCCAGGCCTTCTTCTCGATTGGTGCGGGCATTGGTTGCATCCTGGCTTACGCGGCCTATCTGGATCGCCGCAGCGGCATCCCCGGTGAAGCGGTGGCTGTGGTGGGGATGGACACCGCTGTGGGGCTGATGGCCGGCTGTGTCACCTTCCCGATTGTGGCCAGCTTTGGCCTGGCGGATGTGGTGGGTAGCAGCACCGTGGGCACCTTGTTCATCGCCCTGCCGACGGGTCTGGGCTCCCTCGGCCTGGCGGGCCGCGTGGTGGCCGCGGCGTTTTTTGCGCTGGCCTATGTGGCGGCGATCACCTCGTCGGTGTCGCTGCTGGAGGTGCCCGTGAGTTCGCTGATGGATCGCCTCGGTTGGAGTCGCCGCCGGGCGGTGTGGCTGATGGTGGCGGTGATCGCCGTCATCGGCCTGCCTTCCGCTCTGGATGTGGCTGTTCTGGAAAAAATGGACGCCGTCTTCGGTGGTCTTTGCCTGATCGCCGGCGGCCTGCTGATGGCTCTGCTGATGGGCTGGCGGGCGCCGGATCGCTTCAGTGCCGATCTGCAGGGCTCAGGCACGTCCCCCCGTTTGCTGCAGCTGCTGCGGTGGGGGCTGCGCTGGGTGTCGGTGCCGGTGATCAGCCTGGGATTGGTGGTGTCGGTGGTGGATCTCGTGAAGAGCTGGTCGGCCGGCTGAGGGGCGGCGGCGCTTAACTGGCCCCAGCAGATCGGCCTCCCCCATGGCGCTCGGACCGCAGTGGTTGCAGCGTTTCAACTTCATTGAGCGCGCCAAGCTCGAGCGTGAGCTCTGGGATGCCTTCGAGCGCGGAGAGCCAATTGAGCAGCTGGTGGAGCAATGCCAACCCGGCTTCCGTAAGGAGGTGTGGACCACCACCGCGGTGCGCATCCGCAAGATCGAGCAGATGATGAAGGATCAGCAGGCGCCCAAGGGTTGAGACGGCAACCGCGCTCTGCGTTTACGCGGCTGCTGCGCTTCAACCGTTGCGTAACCACTCTGTAAGGCCGCCGGGTTTGTCGATCAGCTCGATGCCCTGGGCCTTCAGCGCCTCGCGGATGGCATCGGCGGCGGCGAAATCACGGGCGGTTTTCGCAGCCTTGCGAGCTTCGATCTGGGCTTCTACCTCCGCGTCGCTTGGGCCGGCGGCGGCGGTTGCATTCGCTCCGCTGGGCTGGGCGGCCTCGGGGGATTCGTGCTGCAGCCCCAGCACCCCCGCCAGCTCCTGCAGCAAGGCGGCCTGGGCGGCCAGCTCCGGTGTGGAGGCTTCGCTGCTGGCATCGGCATCACCGCGCTCCAGCCGGTTGGCGAGGGCCCGCAGCGGTTTGGCCAGCTCAAACAGCACGGCCAGGGCGGCAGAGGTGTTGAGGTCATCGTCCATGGCGGCGGCGAAGCGCTCGCGGGCGGCAGCAAGGCCAGGGGGCAGCTCTGCCGAGGCGGTGGCGGTTTCCCCGGCCAGGCCGAGGGCGGCGTTGAGGCCCTTCCAGCCGGTGGCCGCGGCGTCGAGCGCTTCGGCGGTGAAGTCGAGCGGTTTGCGGTAGTGGGCCTGCAGGGTGAACAGGCGCAGCGTCATCGGCGAGATGCCCGAATCAAGCAGGGCGCGGATGGTGGTGAAGTTGCCGAGCGATTTGCTCATCTTCTGGCCGCCCACATTCACCATGCCGTTGTGCAGCCAGTAATGGGCCAGCTCTTTGCCCGTGGCTGCCTCGGACTGGGCGATCTCGTTTTCGTGGTGCGGGAACACCAGATCGGCGCCGCCCAGGTGGATGTCGATCGTGTCGCCCAGCTCCTCGCGCACCATCGCTGAGCACTCGATGTGCCATCCCGGCCGGCCTTCGCCCCAGGGGGAGGGGAAGCTGGGTTCGCCGGGTTTGGCTCCTTTCCAGAGGGCGAAATCGAAGGGGTGTTGCTTGCGGGCTTCTTCTTCAGACGCCACGCGGCCGGCGGCGTTGTCCTGCTGCTGCTCAAGGTCGCGGCCGCTGAGCTTGCCGTAGCCGGCGTGCTTCATCACGGCGAAATACACATCGCCATCGGCGGAATAGGCGGCACCCTTGGCCTCCAGTTCGCTGATCAGGGCGCGGATCGCATCGAGGCTGCGCGTCGCCCTCGGCATGCGGTCCGCCGGCAGGATGTTGAGGCGCGTCATGTCCGCCACGAAGGCATCGATATTGCGCTCGCTCACCGCCTCCATCGAGCTGCCTTCTTCAGCGGCGCGATTGAGGATCTTGTCGTCGATGTCGGTGTAGTTCTGCACAAACGTCACCGCGTAGCCGCTCCAGATCAGATAGCGACGCAGCACATCCCAGGCGATGTAGCTGCGGGCATGGCCCAGGTGGCAGAGGTCGTAGACCGTCACCCCGCAGCAGTAGATGCTCACCTTGCCGGGCTCGATCGGCTGAAACTCCTCAACACGGCGGGTGAGGGTGTTGGTGAGCTTGAGGGTCATCGCGTTGCTGCTTACTTGGCTTCCATCCAGTTGGGGCCGACGCCCGTTTCCACCAGCAGGGGAACGGACAGCTCAACCGCGCGCTCCATGGTTTCACGCGTGAGGGTCAGCACCGGATCGAGGGCCTCGGGCGCTGCTTCGAGCACCAGTTCGTCGTGCACCTGCAGGAGCAGTCGTGCGGGAAGGCCGCTGTGCGCCAGTCGCTGATGTAGCTGCACCATCGCCAGCTTGATGATGTCGGCGCTGGAACCCTGGATCGGGGCATTGGCGGCAGCTCGTAGTTGCTGTGCTTCCATGCCGCCGCGGCGGGCGATGTCCAGATCAATCTCCAGTGGGTCTTTGCCCAGATGCCGGCCCAGGCCCGAGGGATCAAAGGCGAAGGGGCGGCGGCGGCCCAGGATTGTTTCCACGTAGCCACGGCTCAGGGCCAGCCGCTCCTGCAGCTCCAGGAAGGCGAACACCTTTGGGTAGCGCTGCTTGTACTTCGTGAGGAACTCCTTGGCCTGGGCCTGGCTCACGCCGGTTTCGCGCGCGAAGCGCTGGGCGCCCATGCCATAGATCACACCGAAGTTGATCGTTTTGCCGAGGCGGCGCTCATCGGCGCTCACCTCGTTTTTCTCCAGCAGAATCCGGGCGGTGAGGGCGTGCACGTCGTCGCCATTGCGGTAGGCCTCCACCAGCACCTCCTCGCCGGAGAGGTGGGTGAGGATGCGCAGCTCGATCTGGGAGTAGTCGGCGCTGATCAGCTGCCAGCCGGCTTCCGGCAGGAAGGCTTTGCGGATGCGACGCGAGAACTCCGTGCGGATGGGGATGTTCTGCAGGTTGGGGTTGCTGCTGGAGAGGCGGCCCGTGGCCGTCACGGCCTGGTTGAAATCGGTGTGCACCCGGCCGGTTTCCGGCTCCACCAGCGCCGGTAGTGCATCCACGTAGGTGCTCTTGAGCTTGCTCAGGGTGCGGTGCTCCAGCACCAGCGGCACCACCGGGTGGGCGTCGTCCAGCTTTTCGAGCACCGTGGCGTCGGTGCTCCAGCCGGTTTTGGTTTTGCGCGATTTCTTGCGATCGAGGCCGAGGGTGTCGAACAGCAGCTCGCCCAGTTGTTTGGGAGAGGCGAGGTTGAACTCGGTGCCGGCGGCGGCCTTGGCGTCGGCCTCCAGACGCTGCAGCGTTTGCCCCAGCTCGCTGCTCAGTTCCGCCAGGTAGTCGGTGTCGATGCGGATGCCGGTGGCTTCCATCTGGGCCAGCACCGGCTCCAGCGGCAGCTCCACTTGATCGAGCAGCGCTGGCAGCTGCGGACCGAGTTCCTCGAGTTGGCCGCGCAGCAGTGGCGCGAGGCGCCGCGTCACGTGCACGTCCATCCCGCAGTAGAGCGCGGCCTGCTCGATTGGCACCGCGGAGAAATCCGCGCCCTTGGGCACCAGTTCGCTGTAGCTGGTGGGCAGGAAGCCGAAATTGCGTTGGGTCAGCAGCTCCAGGCCGTGTTTGGCGTTGGCATCGCGCAGGTAATCGGCCAGCAGCGTGTCCATCACCACGCCTTCCAGGGGCAGGCCGTGGCGCAGCAGGATCAGCCGGTCATATTTGGCGTTCTGCAGGGTTTTGGGGTGTTGGGCACTGCCAAGCCATGGCGCTAAGGCGGTGAGCACCTGATCGAGAGGCAGCTGCGCGGGCGGTGGGTTGAGCAGATCACCGCTGCTGCCGCTCTGGTGGCCGATCGGGATGTAAGCCAGATCCTTGGGGCCCTCACCCCAGGCCACGCCCACCCCCACCAGCTCGGCGCGGAAGGGATTGAGGCTGGTGGTTTCTGTGTCGAGCGCCACAGGGGCCGTGGCATCGGTGCATGCCATCAGGCACTGCATCAGGGCGGCCAGTGCTTCGGGGCTGGTGATCAGCTGCGGCTCTAGGGCTGGAGGGGCTGGGGAATCCGCCTGTTCAA
This sequence comes from Synechococcus sp. HK05, assembly GCF_019104765.1. Lineage (NCBI taxonomy): Bacteria > Bacillati > Cyanobacteriota > Cyanophyceae > Synechococcales > Synechococcaceae > Synechococcus > Synechococcus sp. HK05. The sequence continues at coordinate 21,369 of NZ_JAHRXJ010000006.1, forward strand.
CGGCGTTCGCAGACTGTCCAACTGTGGGCCCACTTTGATCGGAAAGTGGGCCCACAGTTGGAGCGTTCTCAACCGATGCCCGGGCTGTCCCTTCGGTATTGGCCGCTGCGAGGTTGCCGGCTCCATCCGCCGAGAACACCGTGGCAAACTGATTCACCTGTCGGCGCAGGCTGAACAGCTCCAGCTCCTCGAGGCTCTCGGCCAGGGCCTCAGCGTTCACGGCCCCCAGCGGCAGGCGCGGGTCCTGGGGCAGGGGAATGTCCACCAGGATTTCGGCGAGCATGCGGGAGCGGTAGGCGCTGTCGCGGTCGGCTTCGAGCTTGCCTAGGAGGGCTCCTTTCAGCACACCCTTGGGGTCTTTGGCTTTGGGCCCGGCGGCTTGCAGCGCGGCCAGTGCCGCATAGATGCCGTCAAGATCGGCGTGGGCCTGCAGCAGGTTGATGGCGGTTTTGGGGCCTACGCCTTTCACGCCGGGGATGTTGTCGCTGCTGTCGCCGGTGAGGGCCTTCAGGTCCACCACCTCTTCCGGGGTGACGCCCAGCTTGCTGATCACGCCGTCGCGCCGGATCTCCACGGGGCCGCTGCTTTTGGCATAGGGCCCACCGCCCATGTAAAGCACGGCGATATCGCGCCCGTCGTCCACCAGTTGGAAGAGATCGCGGTCGCCGGAGAGGATTCGCACCCGCCAGCCGTCATTGGCGGCGCGGTTGGCCAGGGTGCCGAGCACGTCGTCGGCCTCGTAGCCGGGTGCCATGCACAGCGGGATGTCGAGCGCTTGCTGCAGGATTTGCTGCAGGTTGCCCAGATCCTGGAAGAAGTGCTCGGGGGCCTCGTCGCGGTGCGCCTTGTAGGCCTCATCCGCTTCATGGCGGAAGGTGGGTTCGGCTGTGTCGAAGGCGATCACCACCCCCTGCGGTGCCAGGCCCTTGCAGTTGTCGAGCAGGGCTTTGAGGAAGCCGTAGGTCACCGAGGTGGGTACCCCTTCTTTGGTGCTCAGGCCGCCTTCGCCGCCCTTGCTGAAGGCGTAAAAGCTGCGGAATGCCAGCGAGTGGCCATCCACCAGCAGCAGCAGGGGTTTGGTGCTGGTGGAGTTGGCCGCCGCCACACTGGTTCGCCCGAATCGGCTCAGCCTGCCAGATGTGCCGCAGCGATGTTCACGGATGCATGAAGGCTGGCCGTGGCATCAGGCTGGAGGGATGGTTGCCACGTAGGAGCTTGCGCTCGCTCTGCAGCACACCCACTCCCACGCCCTGTTCAGCCCCTGCGGCCTTTACCGCTGGACGCTCGAGCGCGCCTGGGATCCACACCGGCCGCGGCTGCTCTTTATCGGCTTGAACCCCTCGCGGGCGGATGCGCAGCACGACGATCCCACCCTGCGGCGCCTGCTGCGCTTTGCGCGGGACTGGGGGTTTGGCGCGCTGGAGGTGGTGAATCTGTTTGGTCGTTGCTCGGCGAGCCCGGCGGTGCTGCGCCGCTGCAGCGATCCAATTGGGCTCGACAACGATCGTTGGCTTGGCGAGGCCCTCGTGCGGCTGCAACCCCAGGCGGGCGATGCCCTCTGGCTGGGTTGGGGCAATGGCGGTGCCTGGAAGCAGCGGGATCAGCAGCTGCTCGCGCTTCTGGCGGCAACGCTTCCGCTGGATCTGCCGCTCTGGGCGATCGGGCTCACCGCTAGCGGGCAGCCGCGCCATCCGCTCTACGCCCCCGCAGCTGCACAACCGTTGCCGCTGCAGCATCCTGGGGCTGTGCTTCGGCTTGCTGCCCGCTGATGGCCCGGACCCCCAGTCGCTACGCGATCCATCTGCTGCTGGCCGGTGGGCACACCCAGGTGGTGCACTTCCCCACGCTCGATGCCTTTCAGCAGTGGTACGGCACCGTGCTGAACGCAGGTCCGGCCGACGCCTTCATCAACGTGCCGATCACCGAGCTGCCCGGTGAGTATCTGGTGGTGCGCCCCAGTGCCGTGCAGGGCATCAGGGTGGAGCCCATCTATGGGGCCCTGGATGACGACGAGTACTGAGCTGATCTGGGGGGCCTCCTTCTTCTCCGGCTCCCTGGCGCAGCTGATCGCCCGTTTCAGCGGCCTGCCCTCGGTGGTGCTGCTCTTGGCCCTGGGATTGCTGGTGGGGCAGGCCGGCTTCGATCTGGTGCAGCCGGAGGCGCTGGGGCAGGGGTTGGAGCCCCTGGTGGGGCTACTGGTGAGCCTGGTGCTGTTTGATGGCGGCCTGAAGCTGCGGCTGGCAGGGCGGGAACTGCAGCGCACTGTGATTCAGCTGGTGCTCGTTCGCGGCGTGCTGGGCCTAGTGGGCGGTGCGGTCCTCGCCCATGGGTTCGCCGGTTTGAGCTGGCCGCTGGCCTGGGTGTTCGGTGCCATCGCCCTGGCGACAGGCCCCACCGTGATCTCGCCGATGGTGCGCCAGATGCGGCTGCTGCCCAGCCTGGCCCATGTGCTCGAGGCGGAGGGGTTGATCCTCGAGCCGGTGGCGGCGGTGCTGGCGTTGCTGCTCCTGCAGCTGGCCCTGGGGGATCTGCCCGGTTGGCAGCAGGTGGGGGGATTGCTGTTGCTGCGCCTGGGCGGTGGAGCCCTGCTAGGTGCCTTGGCGGGCGGAGTGCTGGTGCTGCTGCTGGAGCGCTTGCCGGAGGATGCCGATGCCCTGCGGCTTCAGCTCTCCCTGGGGATGCTCTTTTTGCTGGTGGCTGGCACGCAGGTGTTGCTGCCCGAGGCGGGCTTCCCGGCGGCGGTGATCGCCGGTGTGGTGGTGGGGTTGCGGCTCGATCAACAGGCCAGCCAGCTCGATGACTTGGTGTTTCAGCTGGCGCAGCTGGCGATCACGGTGCTGTTTCCCCTTCTGGCCGCCGATCTTGCCTGGAGTGAGCTGAGCCCATTGGGGTGGGGCGGCGTGGCGTGTGTGCTGGCGCTGATGCTGTTCCGCTTCGGGGTGCTGCAGGTGGCTGGGCTGGGGATTCCGTCGTTGATCTGGCGCGACAAGTTGCTCCTGAGCTGGGTGGCGCCGCGCGGCATCGTGACCGCCGCTGTGGCCAGCCTGTTTGCGCTGAAGCTGGATGCCGCTGGAGTGAGTGGCGGTGGTGCGCTGAAGGGCCTTGTGTTTCTCACGATCCTGCTCACCGTGACCCTCCAGGGCTTCACCGCCCCATGGCTGGCGAAGCAGCTGGGCCTGGTGGCTTCAGAGGCTGCGCTCGATCCGGGCGCGGGCTTCGCCGCTGGGCTGGAGCAGCAGCCAGGTGGTGAGCAGGTCGGGGCCCTGCAGGCTGCCGAGTAGAGCGGCGCGCAGGGTTTTCATCAGCACGCCTTTTTTCACGCCGGCGGCCGCCACGGCCTCCCCCAGCAAAGCCTGGGCGGCTTCTGTGGTGAGCGGGCCTTCGGGCAGGCGCTCCAGCAGCGCCGCCAGGGCAGGCCGAGCGCCATCGCTGGCAAGCTGCTGCTGCGCTGCGTCGTTGAGCTCGGGCCGCTCGAAGAAGGGGCGGGCCTGCTCGATGCCGTCTTGCAGGGTCACCAGGGAGGGCCCGATCAGGGCGGAGAGCTCCTGCAGCCAGGTGGGATCGGCGCCCGCGCTGTTCCATCCCTGGGCGCTCCAGAGGGGCAGGAGATCGGCGAGCAGCTGCTCGGGGCCGCGTTCGTGCAGCACCTGGCTGTTGAGCCAGTTGAGCTTGTCCCAGTCGAAGCGCGCGCCGGCTTTGTTCACGCGATCGAAAGAAAACACGCCTGCTGCATCGGTGAGGCTGAAGCGTTCGCCCATGCCTTCCGGTGGTGACCAGCCCAGCAGGGTCATGTAATTGGCCAGGGCATCGGCCGTGTAGCCCTGCTCGCGGAAGTCGCTCACGGAGGTGACGCCATCGCGCTTGGAGAGCTTCTTGCCCTCCTTGTTGAGGATCAGGGGGGTGTGGGCAAACACCGGCGCCGGCGCTCCGAGGGCCTCGTAGAGCAGCAGCTGTTTCGCGGTGTTGGCGATGTGGTCTTCGCCGCGGATCACGTGGGTGATCGCCATGGCGGCGTCGTCCACCACCACCACCAGGTTGTAAAGGGGATCACCGATCTGGTCGGCGGGCGCCCGGCGGGCGATCACCATGTCGCCACCGAGATCAGCGCCGCTCCAGCGCATCTCGCCGCGCACCAGATCTGTCCAGGTGATCACGGCGTCGTCGTCGATCCGGAAGCGGATCGTGGCTTCGCGACCTTCGGCGATGTAGGCCTGCTCCTGCTCGGGGCTGAGATCGCGGTGGCGGTTGTCGTAGCGAGGGGCGCGGTTCTCGGCGGCTTGCCGCTCACGCATCTCGGTGAGTTCGGCTTCGGTGGCGTAGCAGCGGTAGGCGCGGCAGCTATCGAGGAGCTGCTGGATGGCGGCGCGGTGTTCAGCGATGCGCTCGCTCTGCACCACCGGTTCGCCGTCCCAAGTCAGACCGAGCCACTGCAGGCCTTCGAGGATGTTGGCGGTGTATTCCGGTTTGCTGCGCTCCTTGTCGGTGTCTTCGATGCGCAGCAGGAACTGGCCGCCTTGATGCCGGGCGAACAGCCAGTTGAACACCGCCGTGCGAGCCGTGCCGATGTGCAACGTGCCGGTGGGGCTGGGGGCGAGACGCACACGCACCGCCGCTCCAGTTGCCACCACTGGCTTTGCCCTCAGATGAGATGGAACGGGACTGACGGGGCTCGAACCCGCAACTTCCGCCGTGACAGGGCGGTGCTCTAACCGATTGAACTACAGTCCCATGAGTGCTCTAAGAGCTCTCCCAGACTGGGCTTTGGGCCCGCGTCTGCATCGCGTCGGCGACCCCAAAAGTATCCGTTGCCGACCTGCCCTCCGTCAACTGGGCGACGCGTGTTGGCCTCCAACTTTGGTTCGACCGAGGATGCAAGCCCTTCCCGATTTCGGCCGCCTACTAAAAAAGCCCGCCATGGGGCGGGCTGAACAAGGCACAGCGATGGCTGCGCGTTAGGGGCGGAAGCCAGCGGGCTCGATTAAACGCACTTGATTGCCGCGTGCCGTGAATTCACGACCTTGATCGCTTTGCACGACCACACGACCACCCGATTTCACGCGGATCACCCGGGCCCGAACCCAGCCAAGAGCGGCTGATTCGAGAACCTTGACGACATCACCGGGCTGTAGATCCAACTCCATGTCCGGAACGTAGAAACTGCAGGGAGGGAACATCGAACGCGCCGTGGAGGACTTGAACCCCCGACATCAGGTTTTGGAGACCTGCGTTCTACCAACTGAACTAACGGCGCAGGGCCGATGTTCCCTCTGCCGGATGATCCTGGTTTGCACCGAATCATCCGGCGGGCCGATCAACAAAAGATGGCCAGGAGCTGAAGGCTGAAGCCGTTCAGCGATCGAAGCGCTGCTTGACGCGGGTGGCTTTGCCCACTCGGTCGCGCAGGTAAAAGAGCTTCGCTCGACGCACCTTACCCCGGCGCTCCACCTTGATGGAAGCCACCTGGGGGCTGTGAATCAGAAACACACGCTCAACGCCCACACCCTGGAAGATGCGTCGCACGGTGATGGTCTCGTTGAGGCCGCCGTGACGCTTGGCGATCACCACGCCCTCGTAGGGCTGGATGCGCTCCTTGTTGCCCTCGGTGATGCGCACGCCCACACGCACGGTGTCACCCACGTAGATCTCGGGGTGATCCTTGGCCTGGGCAGCGATCTGCTCCTCTTCGAAGGCGCGGATCAGCTCGCTGGCGCTCAGTTTGCCCACGCTCACCTTGGCGGCGGGCTTTTCGGCTACTGCAACGTTGCTCTCAGCAGCGGCGTTGGCCTCGGTGCTGGTGGTTTCGCTGGTGGTGTCTTTGATGTCGTCAGTCATGTCCTTGGATTCCGCTGCCATCCAGCTCCGAAAAACGCCTGGCCAAACAACCAGTGTACTGGCTCAGGGTGCAGGGGGATCGATGGGCCGTTGCGGGAGCCAGCGTCGCACCAGCATCCATCCACCGGTACTCAGCATCCACAGCAGCCCCAGGCCATTGAGCAGCACATAAACAGTCTCTGCCCGGGGCCCCAGCCATTCGCCTTCGTGCAACACCATCAGCCAGTGCACCTGGTCGCGCCCAAGGCCTGCCCAGTCTTTGAGCAGCCGATAGGCCATGCCGCTGAGCACTGTGAGCAGCAACGGTGCCAACACCACCGGAGCCAGGGCGGCATGCCAGCGGCGCAGTTGAACCAGCGGCGGGCTCATGGCGGGGATCGGCCGAGCTGAGGTTCCAGGTTCTAACTTGAATGCAAGGGCCCGTAACGCCGAGATGAACCTGTTCGCTGAACTGCTCGCCGCTACGCAGAAATCCCAAGACGGGGTCGCATCGCCGGCGCCGTCGGTGGTCACCCAAACCGGCCCGCGCATTCAGAAGAGTCGCCGCGGCGTGGAGGTGAAGAGCGCCCGCGAGATCGACACCATGCGTCAGGCCAGCCGCATTGTGGCCACGGTGCTGCGCGAAATCATCGAGATGGCCGCTCCGGGCATGACCACCGGTGATCTCGATGCCCATGCGGAAAAGCGCATCCGTGAGATGGGTGCTGTGCCGAGCTTCAAGGGTTATCACGGTTTCCCCGCCAGCATCTGCGCCTCGATCAACAACGAGGTGGTGCATGGCATCCCCAGCAACAAGCGGCTGATCAAGGCCGGAGATCTGGTGAAGATTGATACCGGTGCGTACTTCGACGGCTACCACGGCGACAGCTGCGTCACCCTGTGCGTGGGTGAGGGGGTGCCCGAGCAAGCCCGCACCTTGTCGCGTATCGCCCAGGAATCGTTGATGAAGGGGCTGGCCACGGTGAAGGCGGGCAGCACCTTGTTTGAGTTGGCCGGCGCCGTGCAGGACCACGTGGAGGCCCATGGCTTTGCGGTGGTGGAGGACTACACCGGCCACGGCGTCGGCCGCAACTTGCATGAAGAGCCCTCGGTGTTCAACTACCGCACGCGTGAGCTGCCCAACATGAAGCTGCGGGCGGGGATGACCCTCGCCGTTGAGCCGATCCTCAATGCCGGCAGCAAGGCCTGCCGCACCCTGAAGGACCGCTGGACGGTGGTGACCGTGGACGGCAGCCTCTCCGCCCAGTGGGAGCACACCATTGCCGTGACCAGCGATGGTTGCGAGATCCTCACCGACCGCGATTTCTGAGGCCTGCTCCGCTGCCGTTCAAGCCTCCGTGGCTTGGGTGGTGGCCCGGAAATAGAGCCAGCGGCTCGCGCTGGCCACGGGCATCAGCAAATAGGTGAGTGGATTGGGGGTCACGATCACCAGCCCCCAGTTCCAATGCACCTGCCTGAGGATCTCCCGAGCCACAAAGGCAGCGCTCATCACGCCGATCGGGTTGAGGGCCGACCGGAATGGGCCCAGCACCAGCCGCCGTATCCGGAGTTTGGACCCCGCCAGATCAAGGCTGCGCAGGCTGAGTAGCTGCCCCTGCAAGCGTTTGCTGATCTCGTAAAGGGGGCTCACGGCCGCCTGGATTTCCGCCTCCGAGGTGTTCATCCACAGTTCTCGCGGTTTGGCCTTGGCTGGATCGGTGTTCGCGATGGCGGCAAAAAGCTCCAGCAGCCGCCAGCTGCTCAGGGCATTCACCTCGAGTGAGCGCAGCACGGCTTCAGCGCTGCGGTTGCCATGGCTGTTGAAACCGTGGTTGATCACGAGCACATCACAGCGCTCCAGCACAGGCCTGAGGGCCTGCTCCTCACCGCAACGCCAGCGCACCTGCTCGAGCGGCACCGCCTGGCCTTCGGCGCTGGTGAGCGCCAGCGGCTGGTCGCTGCTGGTGAGGGCGACCAGGGCAGCCCCCTGGTGATGCAGCTCCAGCAGCAGGGCGCTGCCGAGGCTGCCGCTGGCGCCGGTGACGGCCACGGTTCGTCCGGCAAAAGGCTGGGCTGACATCGGCAATGGGCGTTGGCGTCAGCTTGCGGCATCCTCAAAGCAGTTGGAGTGGCGCGGATGTCGGCGGCGCTGGTGGCCCTGTTCGCCCCCTACTGCCAGGGCGCGGCGGATCCCTCCGCCCTCGAGCAGGGGTTGCAGTTGCTGGCGCGTGGCCACCTCCAGGGGCAGCGCCCGCTGCGGCCAGAAGGCCAGCGGCCGTTTGAGCTCCATTGGCAGCCGGGTATTGCTCCGCTCGAATCCGCTCAGGTGCAGCTCTCGGTGCAGGGTCAGGGCCTCGAGCAGCCGGCGCGCTACAGCTTTGAGCTGCCCACCCATCGGCTCCTGCAGTGGTTGATGGCCTGGCAGGCGGCGGGTGGGGCAGCAGGCCAGCCCGCGGATCTGCCGGAGCCGTTCTGGCAGTGGTTGATTCTTGGGCTCGATTCCCAGGCGTTGCAGGCCTAGATTCGCCGCACCAGCTTTCGCCTCATGGGTCACGACAGCGCGTCCTCCCACGCCCGTTCGTCGGCCCTGCTGATCGGTTCCTGTGAACCCTTCAGTGGCAAGTCGGCGGTGGTGCTCGGTTTGGCACGCCAGTGGCTGCAGCGCGGGATTGCGGTGCGCATCGGTAAACCGCTCGCCGATAGCGCTGAGCTCGGCTCCGAAGGCGATGGCCCGCTGATCGACGACGACGTGCGCTTCGTGGGCCAGATCCTGGGCCTCAGTGAAGCCCAACTGGTGCCGTCGGTGCATCTTCAGGGGTCTGATGCTGCGCGCGAGCGCCTGCTGGCCGGCAATCTTCAGGCAGGTGCGGGGTTTACGGCGCTGCAGGAGCACCTGAGCGCGGGCGGGGAGGGGGTGACCCTGCTGGAGGGGGCCGGCGGCCTCAGCGATGGAATGCTGTACGGCCTCGATCTGGTGCAGGTGGCCCGGGGATTGCGGGCCCCTGTGGTGCTGGTGCACAGCTGGAGCGGAAGCCACAGCGTGGAGCCCCTGCTGGCGGCTCGTGATCAGTTGGGCGATCTGCTCTGTGGTGTGGTGCTGAATGGGCTGCCGCCAGAGCAGGTGGCAGCCGTGCGCGCGGAGGTGGCTCCGGCCCTGGAGCGGCTTGGCGTTCCGGTATTGGGGGTCATGCCGAGGTCGCCGCTCCTGCGCAGCGTGACGGTGGAAGAACTCAGCCGCCGCCTGGATGCGGAGGTGCTCTGCTGCCGCGATCGCTTGGATCTGCTGGTGGAAACCCTCTCCATCGGCGCGATGAACGTGAACTCCGCCATGGAGTTCTTCCGCCGCCGCCGCAATATGGCCGTGGTCACAGGGGCTGACCGTACCGATATTCAGCTGGCGGCCCTGGAGGCCTCCACCCAGTGCCTGATCCTCACGGGTGCTGGCGAACCGTTGCCTCAATTGATTTCACGGGCTGAGGAGCTGGAAGTGCCTTTGCTCAAGGTGGAGCACGACACCCTCACCACCGTGGAAGTGATTGAGAGCGCCTTCGGTCATGTGCGCCTGCACGAATCGGTGAAGGCCACCTACGCCTTCCGGTTGGTGGAGGAGCACTGTGATTTTGAGCCGCTGCTGAAGCGCCTGCAGCTGCCGATTCCCGCGTGAACACTGCTAGTTTCGAGGCGTCAGCAGGTGGTGTGCGTTGACCCGGTCTCTTGATCTACCGGCCCTCGACCGGATCGACACCCTCGCCCAGGAGCTGGCCATGCTCCAGGACCGCAGCAAGCGGCGAATCGCCATCCTGGGAAGCCGCCATGTGCCGGTGGTGTCGGTGCATCTGGTGGAGCTGGTGTCGCGCTCCCTGGCCCAGGAAGGGCACAGCCTGATCACCTCCGGCGCGCAGGGCGTGAACTCGGCCGTGATCCGCAGCGTGCTCGAGATCGATGCCTCCCGCCTCACGGTGCTGCTGCCCCAGAGCCTGGATCGCCAGCCCCGTGAATCCCGCGAGCAGCTGGAACAGGTGCTGCACCTGGTGGAAAAGCCTGAAAACGACGAGCTGCCCCTGCCGATGGCCAGCAGCCTCTGCAATCAGGAGATCATTCGCCGCTGCGATCAGCTGATCTGCTTCGCTTTCCACGACAGCGAAACCCTGCTAGCGAGCTGCCGCACCGCCGAAGACATGGGCAAGGTGGTGAGCTTGATGTTCTTTGACTGATCCCGCAGTTGAGCGAGCTGTGTTCTCGCCCGCGCGGCCTACGCATGCATGAAAAAGCCTCTCCTTGAGGAGAGGCAGAGAGGTTTGAGTTGTTTTGAAGATGGGGGTCAGATGATGGAGAAGTTGGAGCCGGTAAGGTTTGCGGTGTTGTTGATGGAGGCGATTGCTTGGTAGCGGTTGTTGGTGAAATCGCCATTGGCGCTGTAGACGAGCTGATCGGTGCCAA